>NZ_PYIB01000027.1:0-19873 GCF_009129705.1 Roseobacter sp. TSBP12 | reverse complement strand
CCCCCCACGTTCAAACGCGAGGATTTGGTCATCCGTTGGCTGCTGCTTCGGCTTCGGAGCCGCCGAAAAGGTCTTCTTCGACATACCGCTCAATCTCTTTCGTTAGTTGGTTGATCTCCCGGGCCGCATTGCTATCGCCAGCCCACTCGAAAATCGTTTGCCCCATGGTCATACCTTCAGCGAAGGCCACCCGTTGCTCGATCTCACTTGCTAGGATTGGCAAGCCCGCCTCGGCTGCCATGTTGCGAATATCTCGCCCTATGACAGTTTTCCCTATTTTGCGGGAAACCACAAACCCACATTTGAGGGAGGGCTTAAACTCCTGCGCTTCTTTAACTTGACGCACTGTCAGGTCAGATGCCCACGTCGAGAGACCGGATGGTTCGATAGGCAACGCCACAAAGTCGGATGCAACGATACAAGATCGGGCAATCTCCTCCGCGTGCGGCGGGCCGTCGATGATGGTGTGAGTATAGTCCTGGGCAAGCTTTAGCGCGTCCCGCGCCATGTTGGCCCGTGCCATGCTGACAACTTGAAAGGGCGCGTCTTCGCGCAGGCTTGCCCATGTTGTGGCCGAGCCTTGCTTGTCAGCGTCGATCAGAAGCACCCGGTGGCCTTGACGTGCCAGACAGCCCGCCACGTTCACCGATAGGGTGGTTTTGCCGACGCCGCCTTTTTGGTTCAGGAAAGATATGATCATGAATCCACCTCACCACATTAGTGGGAATGCGTAAAGCCACAAACCCACATTTGTGCGTTCTAATTTTGGTACGCGCCGCGCTTACTGCAGAAGGCCAGAAAGTGCTTATCCGCATCCTTCACGTCGATAGCCTTGTCATGCACCCATGACCGCCACTCATTTTCCAGCACGTAGATGTCCCACCCAGGCGCGAGACGCCGCGCCTCATCATGTGTGTCTGGTTTTCTGAACCGCAACGCCAGAAAGGAGGGGGCGACCACCACCTCAGCCCCCTTGGGGCGAAAGACAACATTATCGCTTTCGATGTTCATGCTGTAGTCGGGGAGATGGTCATGCACCGCGTCATCCTCGATGATCTTCGAAATCAATCGCCTGAATTCTTTCGTGGTTGAGCCTGACCCGCACTTGTCGCGCAAGAGTTCGAGCCCACACCTCCACTTGGGTTGTGCGCCGCAATGCTTACGGGCCAGTTCATAGAGCCGCCGTTCAAGCGGTTTTCGTAGGAAAAAATACTGCTTGTTCAATGTCAGAACATGATTGTTCTCGATGGCATCAAACACCCAATCCGACAGTGTGATCTCGACATCCTGCATCCGACCGTCACGTGTCTCCCGAACGATTTCCGCTGACTCGATCAGGCCGAATACCTTGAAATATTCCTTGCCACCTTGGCGGATATTCGTCTCGATCTGCGTGCCTTGCAGACGCCGCAGCGCATCCTTCAAGAGCTGGTAACCTTGGCCCGAGGTCTGACGGTTCGTCGCCACCAGCAAATCATGAGCCTTGAACCGCATCGACCGGTTGACTTTGCGGCCTTCATTGAGTGCAGCCATGCACTGACTGATACAGTAGATCAGCACGTCACGGTCATGGACTGTGGCCAGCCCGTAGCGTGAGGGTGAAACCTCAATCGAATTCTCGCCATTCTGGTAGCGTCGCGGCTTCATGTCCGGCTTGGTCGAGAGGGTAAACACTGGATGTTCCATCGAAGCCATGTCGCCCTTCGGCACCGCGTCCACAATGTCGCAAACGAACAGATCTTTTTGCGGATGCCGGTCCGGCAGGAGCGGGGAGCGCGCATTCGTCATTTCACACACCCTCTGCTCAGCTCACGATTCGTCATTTTACACACCATGGCTCACTATCGTCATTTCACACACTGATCGTCAAGAGTCGTCATTTCACACACCAACCGCCTGTGGATAACTTTTCTAAACTATCGTCATTTCACACACCCAGATTCGTCATTTCACACACCAAACTTCGTCATTTCACACACCGGCTTTCTGAAAAAGTTTATTTTTTTCAAGGCGTTATTAGACCTTTTCCAAGGTGTAACTCTATAATAACTCTATTTAACTCCCTCAGAACGCGAGGCCTTTAACAAAATTCCAACGCCCAACTTTCAATTCAGCGGGTTCTGATCAAACCTTCCACGGTAAGCCTTGCTCTTGAAGTACAGGTTCTGCTTTGCCTTGAGCGGGTTGCGATTGCCCACCAACAGCAGCAGATCATCCGCCTTCATGCCAGTGATCTGCTCAGCAGTCATGAGCTTCTGTCGCTGCTCCGAGTAGGAAAAATCACGGCCCTCGTGCGGGGCTTTGCCCTCTCGAATTTGCTGAGAATAGACCGTGCTTTCCCCGAGATGGCGCGCAGCCCATTCAGCGGTTTCGATATCGTTGAGGTTGAAGACGCGCTTGGTGATGCAGGAGCCAAAGATCGACCGGGCATCGTTTGGCCCATAGGCCTTTTCGACCTGACCAGTATCCTGGGTAACGAACAGCGCTTCGACACCAGCACCTGCGGCGACGTTGGCGATGTTCATGATCTGCTCCATGCGGCCCATACGCACGAATTCATCGAGAACCAGCAGGATTGGGGCCTTGACCTTGCGCCGTCCGTCCTGACGCACGACCGTGCCCAGGACAAGGTTGATGAACAGGCGCATGAAGATCGCTTGCTTGTCCACCTGGTCGAGAGGCACCGCGATGAAGAGATCGACCCGATCATCGAGAAGATCATCCATGCGGAAGCTGGACCCGGCCAGGAAGTGGCGCATGTTGTCGGACTGCATCCACTCAAAAGCTTTCGAGACCGCTGTTTGAATCGACCCTCGTTCTCTGTCACCTGCGCGCAGAATGGTTGCGGCGGTCTGGGCCGGGCGGTGACCGACAAGGTCACCATTTTCAGCCCATGCCTCAAGCGTGCCGTCGAGGTTTGCAGACAGAAGCAGATCGGCGACGGCGATCAGATTGCGCCGGTTGGGTTCTTCCTGGGTCACGATCACTTCTATCGCCGCCGCGACCAGCTGGCGGGCCATTTCCGAAAAATGTGCGCCGTCGCCTTGTTCGGGTTTAACCAGGCCGTCCGCAACCAGGGCCACGTCTCGCGCCAGCTCGTGGGGCCGGATGTAGTCGAGCGGGTTGAACTGATCCTTTCCATCCTCGACGAGGCCGAAGGGGTTGAGGACGGCCACCTTGCGCCCGAGCTCTTCGCGGTGCCGCCGCGTGACGGCGAAATTCTCACCCTTGATGTCCAGGACGACGACCGGCCCCTGGTGATCGAGGATCGCCGGGATCACGGCGCTGACGCCCTTGCCGCCGCGTGTGCCGGAGACGACGAGGTGATGCCCGCCGCGCCATCCCTTCGCATCGTTCTTGACGTAGCGCAGGAGCTTGCCCTTGTGCAGGGCGAGGGGCAGGCCGGTCTTGTTGCGCTTCAGCTGGGCCACGTCACGCGGGTCCATCCATCCCGCTTGCCATGGGCCGGTGCGGGATTTGCGGTTGCGGCCAATGCGCGGATTGAAGATCGCCACCAGCGGGGTGCTGACAGCGACAGCCACGCCGAAGACCCCGAGCGCGAAGGAGATCGCCATGGCCTGCTTCTGCGGATCAGAATACCGCGCCAACCCCTTGAGGCCTTCCCAAATGGCGCGGGGGAGGGGCCAGCCAGCGCCCGTCCATGCCTGGACAGTCGCCAGTATGTCGCTGAGCGGCCCTCTGAGGGGTGTCAGGGCTGTGAGGGCGGCAGCGCACAGGCAAACCCATGCGAAGAGCTTCAGAGGCCATCTCAGGCGCTCTGCTGTGGCCCCAAGGGTGTCGAGGATCACGGCCACTGCGATGATCGGGAAGGCATAGGTGGTCACCGGGTAGATCGCGACCGCTTGCGGAGTGAGGATCAGGGCGGCAGCGGCCAGGATCACAGCGCCGATCATGATCACCCAGTGTCGGGCTTCCAAAACAAAACTCATGACCGGTCCTCTTGCGCGTCAGGAAACAGAATCTGCCAGAGCCCCCGGTCGCGATCCCGCTGGGTGAGGCGGTCTGGCAGATCGCGCCGCACGATGCTCTGAAGAGCAGGTTCGGCGCTCAAACGGTCGAAGACCAAAGTGCCCAGGAGCCATTTGAGGCGGTCTTCGTCTTTCTTTTCGGAGAGACGCCGCCGGGCATCGAGCGCTGCGATTTGAGCGTCGAGCTGAGCTTTCTTCTCGGCCAGTTCTTTGATCCGGGCGTCGGTCGGGCGGCTTTGGGACATGGGGCAACCTCGGGCATAATGGCGGCGAATGTAGTGGCGGATTGATAGGTTGAAAAGATTTAAATGCGCGCTTATACATTGTCTTCGACAACGTGCGCGTCCTCATGGGGGTAAACCCCCGCGCCGGACGGCTTCCCCCCAAGGCGGCAATGCCGCCTAAACGAGGGTTTCACCCTCGCGCTCCCGACCAGCGCAACCAGGCGCTGGACCCTGTTTTAAAGAGAGGCGCTCGATCCGTGGCGATCTATCATCTCAGTGCGAAAGTGATCAGCCGGGCAGGGGGCCGGTCATCGGTCGCAGCCGCCGCCTACCGGACGGCTGGGCGGCTGCGGGATGACCGGCAGGGGTTGGAGCATGACTACAGCCGCAAGGGCGGGGTCGTGCATTCCGAGATCATGGCCCCCGAAAATGCGCCCAACTGGATGCGCGATCGCGACCAGCTCTGGAACGCGGTCGAGGCGGTTGAGAAGCGTCGTGATGCGCAGCTTGCCCGCGAGATCGAAGTGGCTCTTCCCCGCGAGCTCGATCGCGGGGAGCGCCTGGAACTGTTGCGTGGTTTTGTTCAGCGCGAATTTGTCGATCGCGGCATGATCGCGGATGTGGCCATTCACGAGGGCAAGGCTCGTGATGGCCACGGTCAGCCCCATGCGCATGTCATGCTCACCATGCGCGAGCTGACCGGAGAGGGGTTCGGGAAGAAGGATCGCAGCTGGAATGCGCCGGACCTGCTTATGGGCTGGCGCGAAGCCTGGGCGCGGGACGCGAACACGTCCCTTGAGCGGGCAGGGCGGTCGGAGCGGATTGACCATCGGTCCCTTGATGTTCAGCGCGCCGAGGCCGAACAACAGGTCGACCGTGCGCGCGGGGGCGGGCAGGAGGAGCTGGCGCTTGAGCGCGAGAAGAAGGTGGTCGAGCTCAGCCGCGAGCCCGAGCCGAAAATCGGCCCATCGGCCAATGCGCAGGAGAAACGCGGGATCGTCACAGAGCGCGGCGAGGCTTTCCGCGCGGCGCAGGCGCGCAATGCTGAGCGCCAGGAGCTGGGCTGGCGGCAGTTGGAGTTGCGGCTTGAGCTGATGGAGCGCGGGCGCGCCTTCATTGCCACCGCCCGCGAACGGCTGAATCAGCTTTGGGGCCGCGCTGAAGCGGCGATGTCACGGATCAAGGAGAGGGTTATGGGCGAGGTTGAGAGGCCGCAGGCTAGTGCTGAGCGGGGTGACATGGATGCGCGCCGGGCGGCAGTGTTGGGGCGCGACGTTGATCGGCCTGAGGTGCAAGCGCCGGATGTCGGGCGGGAGAGGGTTGTGCCCGACGATCCAGACCGAGATCGTCGGGACGCCATCCTTGGGCGTGTGCGCGATATCGGACAGGAGCGGGATGCAGCGGCGGTAGAACGGGACATTGCCGCCCGTGACGGCGAGGGCCGTGACCAAGGGCGGCGGGATGACATTCTCGGACGTGGGCGTGATAATGCGTCCGAGCTCGGGCAGGGTCGCGATCGCGACAGAGAGCGTTAAGAAGCAAGAGGAGAACACATGGAAAGAGTTCAAGAAATCATCGCGGAACTTCAGCGGCGGGGCCCCATAGATGCGACGGAGTTTCATCGGGCGGAGGGCCCCACGCCGAGCCCATCTCTGGTGCGTGAAGCGCTCGTAAAAATCAGTGGAGAAGAGGGGATCAGCGGATACCGCTATTTTTGCCACGTCGTAGAGCGCTGTGGTTGCCACCCAGAGGAGGGGGCTTCGGAAGCGCTGATGCTTGCCCATGAAAAAGCACGGCAATTGCTTGCCGCTGGGCCAAAGAACAGAGCCGAGCTTGATGAAATTCTCACAGAACAAGGGCTCTAAAAGTATGCGCGATGATTGGGAGCCTTTCGTTTTGCCGGACGGTCGCACAACGAGAATTAAATACACATTTGTTGTCTCGCCAGATAAGCCCGTCACTGGGCAGTACGGGCATTTTGAACCTGAGAGAACACGCGTTACTTGGGCAGATCGTTCAGAGCAGCGGTGTTTGTATTTTGGCGCTGGTCCGCAAGCCTTAGAATATGCCCGCGAGCAGGCTGCGAGCCGTCCGGGGGGTCCCGAACGAGAACAAGCATTCAAAGAATATCTTCGTTGCCGAAAGTATCTATGGTCCGAAATGATCGGTCGCGTTGTATGTGTAGAAGGCGAAAAAGACCCCCAGGACATTTGGGTCGTGGGAATTGAAGAAACATCCACGACGGACTTTGAGATTATGCTGGATGGCCATAGAAAACTCTAAACATGACTTTGCGACCCCAGCTATCTGCCGAGATCACTTTGAGCGAGCGCAGTTTATTTATCTGTGGCGTCGCACCTTGATTGATAGGAACGAATAAAGAACACTATTGCTCTTGCTTCGATTGGAAGCCGTTCCCATATAAAGAAGATGGCGCTCAATTGGGGGCTGCCAGTTACGTGTTTAAACTGTCAAGGCCAACCTCCGGGGCGGTGCAGATTGCGAGTTCCATAATTCGGGCTCCTTTCGCCAGCCACGCGGGCGGCTTTGCGGCAATCCGGCAATACCACATTGCCAGGTGCGTCACAGTATACACGACCACGTCGACGACGAACGCACACCGCACAACGGCGGGGGCGAAGATGTTAAGGGTCAGTGCGTTGATCCAATGCTTCTGCCCCCTCTCGCGGAGGCTTATGGAAGACGAGTTTGATTTCACCGCCAAGGACCTCAAGCACTATCCGCATTTTGATGCGCCGATCACATTGAGGGAAATCCGTAACCTTGTCACAGACCGGGAAAGGGTTGCGGCCAACTCGTTCTACCCCTTCTTCCTCTATGAGGAATCATGGCAACCATTCCGCTCCACCGATGCGGCGAAGCCAGATAAAAAGAGACGCCCGATCCGCTACGGCGCGCGCCGCGATGCCTACATCTTTGCCTTCTACCGCCGGAAGCTCTCCCGTCTGTATGAGGCGCGCTTCGTGAGATGGGAATCGTGGATTGCCCGATTGCGTACCGCCAAGTGCTGAAGCCCGGGCGGGGTGGCGGAAAATGCAACATCGACTTTGCTAAAGATGCCTTTGATGAAATTGACCGGCTCGGAAATAGCGTGGCGGTGGCACTCGACATCAAGGGCTATTTTGAGAACTTGGATCACGGACGGATCAAGCGCATCTGGTGTGATCTGCTGGGTGTTCAGGAGCTACCGCTTGACCACTATGCGGTTTTTAAGAACATCACCAAATATCGCTTCGTTGACCAGCGCGCGGTTTACTCGCGTCTGGGATTCTTTGGGATGCGTGAGCGGAACGGGAACTTGATCCCCGGATTTCTGATCCCCTTCCGTGACATGCCGAAACAGCTCTGCTCCAGTTCAGATTTTCGCGCTAAAATTTGTGGCGGTGACCCGAAACACGGCCTGTCACTCATCCAGAAAAACCTCCTCCCCCATGGTATCCCACAGGGCGCTCCCATCTCTGACTTGATAGCAAATTTTTACTTGTTGGAGTTCGACAGGGTATTAGCCGACTATGCCCGGTCGCGTGGCGGCCGATACATGCGATACTCAGATGATATTCTGCTTATTCTGCCTGGTGGAGGCCCAGAGGCTAGTGCGGCCATTGATTTCGCCACTACTGAGATGCGTAAACATGGGCCAGAGCTACGTATCAAGGACGCTAAGACATGCGTCGCTAAGTTCGAGCGTACGCCTGATGGTCTTCGCTTCCAGCACCTACAACAACACCCTGACGAGCCTGCCAAAAACGGTTTTGAGTACCTGGGCTTCCGGTATGATGGTCGCCGGGTATATGTCCGCGACAGCACTATTTCTCGCTTCTACAGCAAGGTGGCCGGTGCTTCGAAACGTGATGCTAGGCGGCATGTCGAGAGCAACCCTGCGATGGATGCCGATGAGCTGATAAGCAGCTTTGACTTTCCCCTGTTCTCTCAGCGATTTAGCAAGGTCAAAAAGTCGAATCTGACAAGCGACTATCGAAGTTGGACATTTTATTCATATCTCAAGCGTTCTGCAGAGGCCTTTGGCCCTAAGGGTGATCGCATCCTGAGACAGGCGCGGGGCTTCGATGACTTCATGCGCGAACGGGTAAGAGCCGCTATCGTATCTATGAGCGGAAAAAGAAAATCTGTGATCCCGGCAGTGATGCCAGGATCGCTTTGATTGATAGACAGCGCAGGGGATCGACGGGCTGACGCCCGCTCACCCCAACCCTGACCGTTTCCAACTCTTATTGATCCGCCTGCCATCCTGTCAGGTCCGAGAAAACCGGCAAGCGCCGCCTGTGGCGTCGGTTCCGGCCCTGAATTCCGGTTCCTCCCACGCGCAGGCGCGCGGTTCCCTCCCAAATTCACGCCCTCCACCCGGTTGTCACGGCCCCACCAGGCCGCAGGACGGGCTTTGCCCTTACCTGCTCTGCCCTTCGGAATGCATGGGCATTCCAAAGATCAGAACAGGAAGGCCCGCCCATTGGCGGAAAGGGGAAGAGACCCGGCCCGCGTCACTCAAAGGAGGGTCACAAATGACCGCAGAGAAGTTTGACGTTTATTCCCATGTCACAAATCAGATCATCGCGCAGATCGAGGCGGGAACGCCGCCCTGGCGCAAGCCGTGGACCGGCGGAGGGGGAGGTGTCAGCTTGCCGGAACGGTTCAACGGCGAAGCCTATCGGGGCATCAATATCCTGATGCTTTGGGCGACGTCGATGGCGAAGGATTACAGCTCAGCCCGCTGGATGACGTTCAATCAGGCCAAGCAGCTTGGGGGCCATGTCCGCAAGGGCGAGAAATCCGCAACCGTCGTGAAATACGGCACCGTCGAGCGCGAGGATGAAAACGGCGAGGAACGCCAGATCCCCTATGCCAAGGCTTACCGCGTGTTCAATGCCGATCAGATCGAGGGTTTGCCCGCTGAATTCTACATCTTACCCGATCCGCCCCGTGATCTTGGCACCTTGGCCGATCCCGCGTTGGAGGCGTTCTTTGCCGCGACCGGCGCGCAGATCGACGTAACCGAGGAGCCGCGCGCCTACTACAACATCAAGACCGACCGCATTCATATGCCGCCGATTGGCACGTTTTATCGGGCAGCTGGGTATTTTGGCACCTTGGCCCATGAGACAATTCACTGGACAGGGGCGACAAAGCGGCTTGACCGTCTTGGCCGGTTCAATGACCGTAAGGCCTACGCGTTCGAGGAGCTGGTCGCGGAAATCGGAAATTGCATGCTTTGCGCGCAGATCGGGGTAGAGCCTGAATTTGACCAGAGCGCGGCCTATGTCGAAGGATGGCTTGAGGCGATGAAGGAAGACAGCCGCGCGATTTTCCGCGCTGCGTCCGAGGCGCAGAAGGCCGTGGATTACATCATGGAGCGTACCGCCCAGGCTGACCGGATGGCCGCCGAGTAGCAGCCGCACCGCTGAAATGATCAAGGCCCCCGTCAGCAGGCGGGGGTCTTTTTGTATTGTGGCGTGATCCTGGGCGTGGCCGGTTTCAGGGTGACCTGTCGGTGGGCAACCTAAAGGCCACCCGCTGACAGGCCCGGCGCTTCGCGCGGACGGGCATGTAATGCCCGGAAGTAACGATTGAGGCAAACGATCAGGTTCACTGAAAACGAACAGGGGGACTTATCACTACCTGTTTTGACGAAACCTACGCCTCCGCCCGCTTCCATTAGGGCTTGACACAAGCCCCTGCACTGTGTAGAAAATACAAGCGTCATAAAGAGCATTTTAGGTGAGTTTACGAGGATATCGACTCGCTTATGTGGATGGCAGACTTTCCTCAAGGTCTGTTTCGCGTGACACTGAGAGGTGGTTTCCGACCCTTACCTTCTAGGTAAAGCTAAGGAAACGCTGCTAGCGCGACGCATAAAAGCCGCCTTATGGCGGCTTTTCTATATCTGCCCCACGAGAACTCCTACCGTTCGAGTGTTTGAGTATGCAGTGACAACACTCCAGTGTGGAGTTTCGACTTTATCTATAATTGTCCGGACATATTCCAGAATCACTGTGCCAGTCACGATACGAACCGTGTTTACTCTTGGCTTTTTAAGATTTCTGTCTTCAAAGTAGATTACTCCAGGCGCGGTTAGAATTTTCTGTACATAAGCGGACACCAGACTTTGGTTTGTAAAACCTGCTTGAATTATTTCTTGCTGATGCTCAGCCCAAATATGCGCAACACCAAACCCTGAGTTGGGACCAATATGTTTCCCTTCAACAAGATAAATTGGAGCCTCACGCGTAGTGATCACCCCTTTATGCTTGCTGGTCAACGTTAGAGCAGGGACCACACCGAAGATGTCTGTATTATCAATCGGGTTGAGAACTCTTACCTTGCTCATTAACTTCCCTTTCAAATCTTTCTAAACGCATATGCCCCTCACAACGCAAAGCCAACAACCCTACTAAGTATCACCGCTTTTGTTGGTATTAAGCTGTGCTTTGTGAGGTTATGCTTTGGTACGATCTATGTTCGCCTGAGGCCGACCTATTCCCGGGCGACAACCGTGTTGTACAGGCCATAACTCGACAGGCCTTCATGACTATCAATCCCAGTATAATTCAATGACGCATCTTCGTATCGGCGGAAGGCGAAGACCGCCTGATTCATCTGTTCTGTGTTGAACACTTTGAGCCGAACCAGGAGATGAAAATCTTGGACTGTCAGGCCGGTGACCGTCCGAAATAGATCGGGTTCGAGCTTGGTGATCACATCCTGAAGGGTGTTTTCACGGAAATCAGTCAGATACATGAACGCAGGAATGCGGGTGGCAAACTTGATCAGTTTTTCCTGGACCAACTTTCGAGCGGACTTGTATTCCTTCTCTTCAGCGGAGAGCTCTTTCTTTTCTTTTGGGGTCAGGTCGCGCTCTTTGGCCTTTGCCTTCAGGTCTTTGACCTTCTCGCTCTTGTTGATAATGGTCTCAATGACGTTGTCGCCCAAGGCACGCCAGCCTTCGATGCGTTCAACAGCGGCCATCGCCTCAGGGTTATCCATGATCTTGCGAAGGGTTTCGTTATCCACGTTGACCAGCAGGGCGCTTTCCCATTTCCGGGCCAGCAGTGTCGCAGATGTTCCCGCCATTGCGATGTCGAGGATACCGCCCGCGTCAACCTGGTACATGTTCGCGCCGTCATAGGCGAGCACCGGCAGAAACGACACAAGCTCTTTCACTGCGTTCTCAGGGTTCGCTTCGTTGGGTGACAGGCCGATCCCGTATTCGGACAACTGCCGCAGGGCACGCGTTGGCGCGAAGTCGAACACAAAGCACACGGGCTTCAGGATTTCTTCTTCATGCGGGTTGTCCCCGTTGGGGTTCTTGATGGACCAGGGCGACTGCACCCGGAATGCCGCCTGAAAATATGTCTCGGGAGATTTCAGGTTTCGCAGCATGAGGATGGAGGACCACTGCTTGACCGTGACACCCGTAGTCAGCTTACCGCACGACAAGGTTATGCTCTTGCTATCGAAGCCGCTTCCAATCGCCCGCCGCACTGGAGGAAGGGCCTCAAGCCCGATCCCGGCGCTTGCCCCAGCAGCGCTGATGACCTTGTACTCATGCCAGAATGTGTTTTGGCGCTCTGTCAGCAGGTTTTTCATTGCGTGACAGGCCGCCACGTTTGGCAGAAACCAGAACGAGTGTTGCAGGTAGGGCAAAAGCCGCACGTCAGAATAGGGGAACGGTGGTCGCGTTCCAGTCTTCAGGTTATCTACCGCGCCTGGTGCATACTGCCCCCGGATGATGTCCAGCCATTTTTGAACGTCGCTCTTGTGTTTGAACTGCGCTTTGCTTCCGATCCCCGTGGCGGCAAAGAACTCATTCAGATCGAACTCGTCAAACTCTCCGGCGCTGGCAATGGCCAGCAGCTCGTCGGGCATCTGATAGGTCAATAGCCTCATCTGCGGCAGGGAACCGTAAGGGTTCCACTGATCTGGGTGAGCGGCAGCAAAGGCCGCTTTTGCCCGTTGCTCGTCGGTGTAGGTCCAGTTGAAAATCTGCTCTTCGATGAACTCGCCCGTGGACAGGGCCTTGAATGGCGTCCCTGACAGATAGAGATAGGCCTTTGTCGTGATTGGCAGAAACTCGGTTTCAGGTTCCAGCGGCTCTTGCAGGTCCGCGATCCGGTCCTTCAGCTTTTTGGCGTCTTCAAGCCGGGCTTCCTCGCGGGCGATTTCATCTTCTTCCCCTGCGAACAACTCTTTCGCTGTCTCGCGCCATGCGCCGAAATGGTATTCATCAAAGACCACTAAGTCCCAGTTTTCAGTGTGGAGCCATTCGTTCTTGGCCTTGATGTTGCCGCGTGCATCGCGACCCAGAAGATCCTGAAACGAGCCGAAATAGACGACTGGTTTGTTTCGGTCGATCTGCGTCGGGTCGCCACCAGTCTTGACTGACAGATATTGCCAGCCATCAAAGTCCGCATGGTTTTCTAGATCGCTTTGCCAAGCGTCTTCAACAGCCGGTTTAAACGTTACCACCAGCACCCGTTTCGCGCCCATTTTCTTGGCGAGCTGATAAGAGGTGAAGGTCTTGCCGAAGCGCATTTTGGCGTTCCACAAGAAGCGTGGAACGGCGTGCATGTCCTCTTCCCAGCGGGAATGATAGTAGGCGTGGGTTTGCCTGACGGCCTCTGCCTGTTCTCGACGCATGGGGAAGGTTTGATGGTGCGTGCCACTGAACCGCAGGCCGGTGCGCAGCTCTGTCAGCACAGTATGGACATCGGCCAGGGTGCAGCGCATCCATTCTAGGCTTGTGTTCTCGATCCCCCTACGGATCAGCGCGGCGCGCACATCATGGTCGGTAAAGATGGTGCCATCATCGCGTTCAGCGGGTTCATCCAGCTCAATCCTGAAATTGGTGATAGCTGCCGTGCGCAACTGTTCAGCTACCCGCCGCTTCACATCCCGTGTGGTCTGACCAACCTTCAGCAGGCCTTCATGGGTCTCATCCGCGATGGAATAAGCATAAATGCGCGGACGCGCTTCCGGCTTTGGAGAGAGGATGTCGTCGATGGTGGGCTTATGCATCGTCACCGTCTTCAACAGCTACTTCACCAAACAGGTTACCTACCAAATCCATGGGGCGGACAATTTTCTCAACGAAAGCAATTTCATCTTCTGACAGATCATACTTCGCGTAGAGGTCCTGATCTGTCCAAATTTTCGTCCAATCCTGTGTCGGTACGAAGGTGTAAACTTTGCGCGTGGTATCCTGTGACGGCTTGTGCAGGAGGATGAGAAACCGGGTTAATCGGCAGGACAAGTAGGAGAGAACGCTTTCAGCCTCATCCTTTGTCTCGAACGGACCAATATACATGTATGTCCAAGACGAAATAGACCCCGGCTCACCAAGAAATGGCGTGCTAATAATTCTATGCGGATATGTATCTTTATTCCCAGTGCCAGGAGCGGCGCGGCCTATGTAGACTTTCCACTTGTCGAAAACATGTTGCTCCTTGTCGATTTCTGATCGTGGTAGATATCCGATTCCGCCGTTTCTATAGACTTTTAAGTCGTCCCCAGATGGACGGTCTTTTCCACGAAAAGTGCTCCCCAGACCAAACGATCCGATTGAGCTTACGAGGTCCATGAAGCGGCGATGCTTTGGTAGCTCGACAGTCTTCGAGTTTCCAGTTTCGGTAAGAGCTACTTTTTTAAGTATCGAAACGCCTTCATTAAAACGAATAAATATATCTGCACCGTCCTCCAACAGAGGACGTGTGGCAACTGAGGGTGTCTCACTTTTATAGTGTGTGGCTACTCTGCAAGGTCCAGACTTGTCCCTATCCCAAAGGAAATAGCAAACGCCTCCTTTCAGTCCGACACCTGGAAAGACATCCGAAGCAGACAAAAAATCGTCTAGTGATTTAATCCTATTGTCGCTCAGCATCGACTCGCGAAAGTTGTCCAAGCCCATTCCACCGGAAAACCACCGGGATGGGATGATCATACTAAGATATCTTGGGTCCAAATTTTTCGCTTGTTCTACGAACTGGTGGTAAATTGGTCGCGCTTGGGTGCCATGCCCGTCTGTATTCAGTTGATATGGGGGGTTTCCAATAATCACATCGAATTGCATGTCGCCTCCAAATAGCTCGGCGATCCGAGTCTTGATGTTGTCTGTGTGTATGAACGCATAAGCGTGAGATTCGCGGTCTTCGCCCCTATTCAGCGTTGCTTTGCTGGCCCCGCAGTATTTGCATTTGTCTTGCGCGGTCCAAGTGTGCTCTGTCCGCTCGAACCAGATGTTTCCGGTTTCACTGTTAAACCGGCGCGTCACGGAGTGCTGCCCGTTGGCGAATTTCGAACAATAAACGCTGCGCCTGGCCATCAAGCTTGTTAGTTGGGTGGTCCCGATGCCAAAGACTTGCTGGGTCAGGATGTGGTCCACCCGCTCCTGAAGGTCTGGAATTTCGCTTTCTAGCCCTGCGATTAAACGCTTTGTGATTTCCCGCAGGAACACACCTGACTTTGTAAAGGGATCGAGGAATTTGACAGTCTGGTCAGCCCAGATATTCGCACCATCATGATCTGCCGCCCAAGCTGCCGCCACGGTGTCCAGCATCCGGTTGGCGAATTCTGGCGGGGTGAAGACCTCATCGTTCGACAGGTTCGCGATACAGGTCAGGACATCCGGGTTGCGCCCGCGTAGAGCAAAGCCCTCTTCAATATTCATGCGGCCTCCTGTGGGTTATCGCCCCGTGCGGCCAGATCACGAACGGTCATCGGCGGGTAAGTTTTCGTGGGCGTGAAAATCTCATGCTTACCCAGGTGAGAGAACAAGGTTCCCTCGGCGCTGAACGCTGACGAGCCTGTCAGCACGTCTAGCCTAAAATCCCGCCGCTGGAACTTGCCCTTGCCCAGATATCCCCATTCGGAAAAGGTGATTGGCGCGCCGTCATACCCCTTCATCGACAGGGCATCACCCTGGATCAGGTTCAGTGACAGCACATGGGAGGCGGCCCCATACAGATCATCGCTTTCGTCGATCCGCAGGTAATCGGCCAGCACTTCGAGCATGTTGGCGCGGCATTCGATAATGTTGTCTTCCAGAATCTCGATGCCGTAAGCGCACATGAGGCCGAGAAGTGCGTATTGCCGCTTTTCAAATTCGGATTTCCCGAATTTCAATTCGACTGCGCAAAGCTTCCGCTTGAGGACCTTCACAAGGAAATTGCCACTGCCACAGGCAGGTTCAAGAAACCGCGAGTCGATCCGCTCCGACTCTTCTTTCACCAGATCAAGCATAGCATCCACCATCCATTCCGGGGTGAATACTTCGCCATGATCGGCTACGCGTTTTTTCGACTTGATCAGGCTCATGGTTTATTCATGTCAGCAGGCAATGCTTTATCCAAGGGCGTATTGATTTATTTGGCGAAATGCCCGCGCACCCCCGCGCCAGAATGCCCCTCATTCTAGACGCTCCGCGATCCACATCTTGATCAGTGCCTGACGGGTGATGCCGAGCTTCTGGGCCTGCCGGTCCAGGCCTGCGACGACCCAAGTCGGGAAATCCACGTTCACCCGCTTGGCCTCGACATTGAGGCGGCGCGCCTTTGTCCAATCGACATGGGCGGACATGTCTTCGCCCGCGTCGAAGCGTTCGTCGAATTCAGTCGCTTTCATAGTGGTCAATCTCCTGCTTGCGAGCGCGGCGCACGGAGATGATCCGCACCCGGTCGCTCCGGTATGTGTAGACAGCCGTCCAGTGTCTGGCCCCAATCATGCCAACCGCCAGAAAACGTGGCTCATCTGTGACGCTGGCGGGGGCCTCGATCAGATAAGGATCATCCCAGAGGGCCTGGGCCTCATCAAAGTCGATCCCGTGCTTTTCACGGTTCGCGGCGCTTTTGTCGGGGTCATACTCGAACTTCATAAGAGGCAATATATGTTGAAAATGGTATAATTACTATACTTTTCAGCCGCACTACAATGACGAGATTTACTCAGTTAAAAAGCAGCAACGCCGCCCGCATGTCCTTAGGACATGCGGGCGGCGTTGCTGGCCAGTCAAGAGGCTTGTGCGAGTCCGTCACGCTATCATCTGAACATCGCCAGCTGCTGAGGCTCCACCCAGTAGCCCCGCTGACGCTTGGCGGCTTCCAGTGTGACCAGAGCCGCAACGGCCTGGTTCTCGTCCTCGAACCAATCCATCCGAACCTGACCGCCCTGCCCTATGCGGCCCCATTCGCGGTACAGCGTCCATTCGCCGAACAGGTTCGGCATGACCGCCATCCGGTAGAACCGGGCCATTTTCTGCGCAGGCTGGCGTTTCTCAAGATAGGTCTGCATGGCTGTCACAGGTGATACTTGCGCGCAATTTCGAGGGCTTCAGCCTGTTCGGTGCCGATGTATTCCTTGGTGCTTTCAATACTGGCATGGCCGAGCAGCAGCTGGGCCGCGCGCAGGTTGCCGGTCTGCTGGTAGATATGGGTCGGGAAGGTCCGGCGCAGCGAATGCAGGCCGTAGAGGCTGGGATCGAGGCGAGCCTTCTCCAGCCAGACCCGGAACAGACGCCAGAGCTGACTTTCACTGAGATGGGACTGGGACCACCGTGCCCCCTGCCCCGTGAAGAGCCAGCCGTGCAGCGGCTTTTCTGAAGCTGCGAGATAGGCGCGCAAGCTGTCGCGCGTCCCGGAGGACAGGCGCGCCTGGACCGGACGCGCATTGCGCGTCTCGGTTTTCTTTTGTCGGATTTCGACGATTTCGCGCACCCCTGCCGGGGTGGCCACATCCGAGACCCGCAGGCGTATCAGGTCAGACCCCCGGAAACTGGTATCGAGGGCCACGTTGAACAGCGCCAGATCACGCAGGGCTTTCTCCTGGCGCAGGATCATCCGGATCAGGGAGACCTGGTCGGGCGTCAGCGGAGGTTTTTTGCCTACAACGCGACCCTTGTTCCAGGTGGTCTGGGCGGCAGCTTTCACGGGCAAATCCTTGCGAGGTTATAGCGGTATAATACCTGTAAACCTTGCATGACGGAAGTGGAATGTTGTGAGACGCTGCACTTTCCCCATGTTTTGTTGGGTTCTTAGCTTGGGTGCTCATGCGAGCTTTTACCAAAAAGCTTGCATAAAGGTGTCGATGCCGACCTTCGCTGCATGATGCATCGATGACTGCAATGCCGGACGAAGCTGCCGTAGGAAATCGCCGTCCGAAGGTCAGCTTTCGGATTTCAACACCCAATCTTGTGCTTTGATTTCAAGGGTTTCATCTTTCAAATAGAAATGAAAATGCTTGCCCCCGACGCCTTCCATCTTGATCCAAGGAGTAGAGTTCATGTTGTCTCGGGTGTTGCCCGAAATTTCGTAGAACTCACCCCATTCTGGTGCAAGCCCACTGAAACGGCACTGACCCGAATACCAGCCTTCGTCGTTTACTGACGTCACGCGATATCTGGAGCAGTTTACGAAGCTGACAGCGATTTCGGGGATGTTCTCATATCGGCGATAGGCGTAAGGATTTGGTTTCATGCGGGCAATCAACTCATTTCCGCGCTCTTCAAGCCTGAGACTCACATCATTCGGATGAGCGTTCCAGTCTTCATTCAGTCGGATGAACTTGGGGAGGTCGTCAGTCTTGAAATGCCATGGCAAATCCGCTTTTGGTTTCCAAGTTACCCAAAGACGGTTTGGATGACTTACTAAGGATTTCAATTCCTCCGTTGGCTCGTTGACCAATACGGCGATACTGCCAAGGCCAATCAGCGGCCAGCCTGTCAGGCAGCTTCGCATCCGCTGTCTATCAACTTGTGCAATCGACAAGTTACGATCTGCGACCTGAAGCACATCCCCAATCTCGGGAACGTGGGTAAGTTGATCAAGCATAAGAACCGACCGAGCTTGCCCAGAACCATCGGTGGGAAGGCTGAATATGTTGGTCAGACGACCCTTCGGTTGGTGCATCCTCGACCCCTTCAAAATTTCTACTGCCAACCACGAAGAAAAGCAGTTTGTAGTTTTTTCATCATAGCAGACCTTTATGCGCAGCGCAGCATCCGCCAAACAGGGCTCAAACCGGGATTTCGCCGCGCTATCCACGAACGTCCGCTCTCATCTTCATGCAAGCTTTTAGTAAAAAGCTTGCATGATGCGATACATGCGTGTTCCCATCAGATGAGTTATTGATGTATGTTGCGACTGGGAGATTCAACTAATCATAGTAATCGAAAAGGCATGGTTCACCATCCCAAACGCTATAGAGCCGCTCTCCGCTCCAGTAGGTAACTTCGCCATCTCGGTTCTTTCGGCGAACTCTTACTACACTTTCTGCGTTGAGATGGGGCAGGTCATGATCAAAGTAGGGAACCTCAAAACCTCTCTGACCATAGCCATCATCGCTGATTGTTTTCCTGGGGATTGGCATCAGAAGCGCGGCGTATTTGCTTTCTTTCACCACTAGAGCAAATTCGTTATGAGTTGAATTATACCCAAAAGATGCATGCACCAAGCGAGGATCGCGCTTCTCGCCTATCGAGGCAAGAAGGCTTCGAACATGGGCTGGTGACACCAGAAGCGATTTATCCTTGATAATGCCGTTGCTCGCGAGGCTGCACCAGTTTGCAACGTGCGTAGAGTCAGCAAGAAATAACTCCCCCTCTACCAACTCTCTTGCAGCAAACCTTTTTGCTACAGGCGCATAGGTGGAAGTCGTAACAAATATAGATGATGATGCGTTCTCCGATTTTTGAACTCCGTAGAGCGCAGCGACCTTGGATTGGTCTATCTTGTTGGATTTTGCATATTTTTTTGCTTGAACTAGAGTAACTAGATCGCCAATTGGGTCACGTTTTATTAGTCTAATATCGACGCCCTCGTCACCTCTACCCTTACCCAGCTCGACATCAAAACCTTGGGCCTGGAATAGCCTTGCCAAAATGATCTCATATTCTCGCCAATGCAAATTATAGAGGTCATCGGGTCGCCCTTCGAAGTGCCTATATAGTTCTTCATACACGTCTGCGACATCTTCCTCCACAAGGCTGCAAACCCATTTCCAATGGAAATATTCTGCATATGCGGAATAGTCACTGTCCTCGTCAGGGAGGACCAAAGCGGTCGAGCCTGTATCTCTCTCATACCAGAAGCCATGTGCTGCAAGCAGACTTGAAAAACTCTGCTCTAACTCTTCATTGTTATAGCCGCTAATCGCTTCCAGAAGCTCACCATCGAAATAAACGACGGCAATCACAGGCGGGTCAAAAGGCTCTTTTCCGCTATCATCGAGATAATCTCTGACAGAGCAAACATCAGATACTTGATTTTCCTCAGCCCATTTCTGGATCGCACCTTTAAACTCTGAAAGACAGCGTTCAACTTCTGCATCTTTCACATGTCTTATCCGGGTGTGAGCCAAGATGTGCTCCTAATGGGGTCGGTTACTGCCAAGCACAAAACCACATTTGTGCTTTTGTTCATTTGCGGGTTATGCCCGCATCCTCTTCCAATTCTTGCGTGCGCTGTTCAATGAAGGCTTGGAGCTCACCAACCATTTTCCGATCCGTCGCACTGCACGCCGTTTTGAATCGCGTGTGCAGGCTCGCCGGAAGATCCAGGCTCAGGCGCTTGGTCGGCTCATCCGGCATGGTCTTCGCGACCGGCTTGTCTGCCCGTGTTGTGTCATGCCCTGCCCCCC
>NZ_PYIB01000026.1:0-272026 GCF_009129705.1 Roseobacter sp. TSBP12 | reverse complement strand
CCAGATCACCCGTTAAAACGGAGTGTTAAAAAAGCCCGCGCCGTACCAAATTGGCCCCGGCGACGAGCAAGACAAACAGGGTGGCGCGTTTGAATTTCTTTTGATCCAAACGGTCCTGAACCTGTTGGCCGATCACCATCCCCAACAGTGCCGGGATTAAGAGCGCCAAAGATAGCGGCAGCGTTTGCGCATTGAGCACACCAGAGCGCAGATGGGCTGCAAACAACATCAAAGCCCCCGCGCCAAAGATCACGCCGGTGATTTTGATCTGCATTTTTTTCGGCGTATCGACGGCGGTGAGATAGGCCACCGTCAGCGGCCCCCAAATCCCCGCAACCCCACCGATCATCCCCGACAGCGCACCAAGGCCGAGATCGTAAAAGGCCCGGTGATGGTCCGGAATATGCAGCGCCCGCCCAATCAAAAGGTAGCTCGCCAAGACGATCACAATGATCCCAAGCGTTAAAAATACCACCGATTGCGGCAAGATCACCACAAGCTGCGCCGACAAAAGGATCATCACCAAAAGCGCTGCGATATAGAGTTTATAGACCTTCGCCGCCTGCACCGCCTCGGCCACGCCGCCACGCAGCGATTGCCAGATGTTCGACACCACGGTCGACAGAATCAGTCCCGCCAGCGCCAGTTCAGGCGAAAGGAATGACCCCAGCCCCGAAATCATGATCATCGGCATGGCAAAGCCGGTTGCACCTTTGACGAAACCCGCAAGCAGGGCAATGGCAAGGGAAACCGCCATTTGCGGCAAGGTAAGCAGGGAGAAAAGCGCGTTGAAGTCCATGGGTTTGTCATAGGGCCTGTGATCCCCGTGTGACCAGAGAATTCGCGCCTATCCGATGCGGCCAGTCTAAAACTTTCTCAGGGCCACGGGGGCATTCGGCTTGTCTGCGACACTTTTGGTCCTAAATGACATCTAATGCAAAATAATATTGCGCTGCAACTGCGAAGGGATTAGACAGTCCCATGACCCTGAGAAGGAGAGATTCCCATGGCCCTTGATCAACAGGAGATGACCATGTCGAACCCCATATTGCCCGATCTTCTGGCTTTGACCGGTGCCGCAGTGGCCCCTGCTGAGGCCCTTTTGGATCGCGCCCGCGCATCCTTGCGCACCGAATTTTTGGACGGAGATCGCATCTCTGGCACCAAACTTGAGGCCAATCAAACGGCGGCTCATGGCCTTGCTTGGCTTGCGACCTATGTCGAGGCGCTGCGTCAAATGCAAAAATGGGCCTTGGCTCTGACGGATGACGGTAAATTTGGCGAGATGGAACAACTGATCCATCAGATCGCCTTTGGCGAATACCTCAACCAAATCTACGGCGGCATTCCGATGAACCAAGGCGAGATCTGCCGCTTGGCCGATATGGGTCTTGGCCTCGCGCAGCCGAGCCACAAAGATGTCGTCAAACTCATGCTGGAGGGCAACACCGTTGCCGCGCGTTCCCGTCTTGTCGCTTTGATGCGCGACAATCATGGTCACGCCACTTTTGGCGCCTCTGGCCTTGATGACGAGCTGGAAATGGTGCGCGAACAGTTCCGCCGCTTTGCCGACGAAAAAGTCGTGCCCTTTGCCCATGAATGGCACCTCAAAGACGAATTGATCCCGATGGAGATCATCGAAGAGCTGGCCGAACTTGGCGTCTTTGGCCTGACCATCCCCGAGGAATACGGCGGCTTTGGCTTTCCGAAAGCAGCGATGGTGGTGGTCTCCGAGGAGCTGTCGCGTGGCTATATCGGCGTCGGCTCTTTGGGCACACGCTCCGAGATCGCGGCTGAATTGATCCTCAGCGGCGGCACCGAAGAGCAAAAACAAAATTGGTTGCCAAAACTCTCCTCCGCCGAAATCCTGCCGACCGCCGTGTTCACCGAACCGAACACCGGCTCGGACCTTGGCTCCCTGCGCACCCGTGCGGTGAAAGAGGGCGAAACCTATACGGTCACTGGCAACAAGACCTGGATCACCCACGCCGCGCGCACCCATGTGATGACGCTTTTGGCGCGCACCGATCCGAACACCACGGATTACAAAGGCCTGTCGATGTTCCTGGCGGAGAAAACGCCGGGCACGGATGAGGCCCCCTTCCCGACCCCCGGCATGACCGGCGGCGAGATCGAAGTCTTGGGCTATCGCGGCATGAAGGAATACGAGCTGGCCTTTGACGGGTTCAAAGTGAAGGCCGAAAACCTTTTGGGCGGCGAAGAAGGCAAAGGCTTTAAACAGCTGATGGAGACCTTTGAGTCTGCCCGCATCCAAACCGCCGCGCGTGCCATTGGTGTGGCGCAAAACGCGCTCGAAGTTGGGATGCAATACGCCGAGGACCGCAAGCAATTCGGCAAGTCCCTGATCGAATTCCCCCGCGTCTCCGGCAAGTTGGCGATGATGGCGGTCGAGATCATGGTCGCGCGTCAGCTCACCTATTTCTCCGCCTGGGAAAAAGATCACGGCCATCGTTGCGATGTTGAGGCAGGCATGGCGAAACTCTTGGGCGCGCGTGTCGCCTGGGCCGCCGCCGACAATGCCTTGCAAATCCACGGCGGCAACGGCTTTGCGCTTGAGTATCAAATTTCCCGCATCCTCTGTGATGCGCGCATTCTCAATATCTTTGAGGGTGCCGGGGAAATCCAAGCGCAGGTGATTGCACGCCGCATTTTGGGCTAAGCCCAGCGTGAAACAGCTTTAAAAAGGCGGTGCCTCCTGCGCCGCCTTTCTTGCAATCCGATCCAAAAACCGATCCCGCGCGGCGGGCATCGGTCGATCGGACAGCTCCGCCGCGATTCGGTTCAGAAAATGTCCGGTCGTGGTCAACCCTTGCGAAATTTCCGTGAAATTCAACGAGGATTGCCCCAACAAACATTGCGGCAACGGCAACATCCGGTCCGCCCACTCCCCCGCCCCCAAACGTGACACAGCGCGGCCAGATTTGGGTGAGACATAGATGAGATCTTCATGCGATCCCGTCACCGCACAGGCCGAGAGATCAAGGCCAAACCCTAGCTCTTCCAACAGTGACACCTCCCAATGCAGATAGGCCAAAGGCCACATCGGGTCCGTGCCGAGACGGTCCAAAAGCCGCATACTGTCGATGTAAAGATAGCCATGCGCCTCGCGTTCCGGCAAAACAAACGCCAACATCGCGGTGACCGCGTTGAGGGCTGCAAGCGCCAAAGGATCGTCCATCACGGCGGCGGCACGTCCCTTGACGGGTTCAAAGGTGAACGCACCCAGATGGTCCTCAAGCCGCGCTTTCCACGTCACGCTGACCTGCCCGCCGGGCTGCAGATGCGGCGTCATTTTGCGCGAAATGCCACCGCGCACGACCCCCGCTTGGCGACCGTGGTTCTCAGTGAACACCTCGACGATCACGGAGGTCTCGCCATGCTTGCGCACCGCCAAAACCGCCCCTTCATCGCGCCATTCAATCATGCGCGCGCCCCTGCTTCTTCTTGGTAAAAATACTCATGAAACCCTGCCCCGCAACATAGGCCGCGTCAATCAGACAGGCTCATCCTTGAGGCTCAATCGCTCAAACCGGGCTCGTCCAAAAGTGTGCGTCCCAGACGGTCCTCGACCTCGATGATCCAAAGGTCGGGGTCAAAACTGCGTTGTTTCATCAACGCCGCATCGACATCGCGTTCGTCGCCCTCGGACAGGACCGCCCAATCGCGGCGGTCCTCCATCAGGTTAAACTCGCGCTGAAACGCTTTGGCTTTGCCATCCAGCGTATTGAGCTTGATCATCACGGCCCCTGCGGTCAGGTCGCCCTTTTTCACCACAAACACCGGAATGTCGGCCAGGCGCAACCGCGTCAAATAGGCCGAAACCCAGACATCTGCGGTCAGTCGCGCCATCAGTTTCCGTCTTTGAAATCAAGACCCATCTCGCCGTAGCGTTCGGCCTCTTCCAACCAGTTCGGCCGGACTTTGACCTGCAAAAACAGGTGCACAGGCCGACCCAAAAACTCGGCCAATTCTTCCCGTGACGCGCGCGAAATCCGTTTGATCGTCTCGCCCCGGTGGCCCAAAATGATGCCCTTGTGACCATCACGGGACACATAGACGATCTGATCGACGCGCGCCGATCCGTCTTTGCGCTCTTCCCAGGCTTCGGTCTCGACCGTGAGCTGATAGGGCAATTCCTGATGCAGATTCAACGTCAGTTTTTCGCGGGTGATTTCCGCCGCGATCATCCGCATCGGCAGATCGGCAATCTGATCTTCGGGGTAAAGCCATGGGCCGACGGGCAATTCTTTGGCCAACCATTTGCGCAGATCGTCAACACCCCGGCCCTTTTCGGCAGAGATCATAAAGGTCTCTACAAAATTGCGGCGTTCGTTCAAAACCTTGGTCATATCCAACAGCTTTTCGACCGGCACCATGTCGATCTTATTGATCGCCAAAGCGATCTTGCGCGGCGGGCCTTTGTATTGAGCGTCTTGTTCGTCAAGTGCGGCAAGGATAGCCTCGACGCCCTCGGTCAGGCCACGATGGGCCTCAACCAGCAACACAACCACATCGGCGTCCGCAGCCCCACCCCATGCGGCGGTGACCATGGCGCGGTCCAGACGGCGCTTGGGTTTAAAAATACCCGGCGTGTCGACGAAAACAATTTGCGCATCCCCCTCAATCGCCACGCCGCGAATGCGGGCACGAGTGGTTTGCACTTTGTGGGTGACGATGGACACTTTGGCCCCAACCATGCGGTTGAGAAGGGTCGATTTTCCGGCGTTCGGTTCGCCGATCAGAGCCACAAAGCCAGAACGTGTCTCAGCCATGTTATTTGGCCTCCAGTTTGGTCAAAAGCGCCTTGGCGACCGCTTGTTCGGCCTGACGTTTGGACGTTGCCTCGGATTGCGCCGTCTCACCGCTTTCCAGTGTCACTTCGATGGTGAACACGGGTGCATGATCAGGGCCTTTGCGAGAAATTTCGGTATATTTTGGCGGCTTCTGACCCCGCGCCTGGGCCCATTCCTGCAGCGCGGTCTTGGCGTCGCGCGCATCATGTTCAACCATATCGATCCGCGTGCTCCACAGCCGTCGCACAAGCGTCTTGGCCGCGGCAAAGCCACCATCACGATAGACGGCGGCAATCACTGCTTCCATCGCATCGGCCAAAAGTGCCTCTTTGCGGCGTCCGCCAGACATCATCTCGGACCGGCCCAGTTTGAGCACAGCCCCAAGATCAATCTCGCGCGCGACGTCGGCACAGGTTTCTTTGCGCACCAGTGCGTTGAAACGCGGTGCAAGTTGACCTTCGGACGCTTTGCGGTCGACCTCAAACAGTGCCTCCGCCATCACCAGCCCAAGCACCCGGTCGCCCAAAAATTCAAGCCGTTGGTTGTCGGGGCGGGTGACGGAAGAAATCGAACTGTGGGTCACGGCACGCATCAAAAGCTCGGGCTGAGAAAACTCATAGCCGAGGCGCTGTTGAAACGCTTGGAGTTCGGTCGAAATCTTCACTGAAGCCCCTTAAAGAAACGATCTTTGCGCCATGTCCAAAAATACACAAGGTGCTTGCCAGCCGAGGAAAAGATCACCCGATCCACCCGACCGAGCAGATATTCCGCAGGTACAAAACCCACACCCGATGGCTGTGCAATCCGGCTGTCGACGGAGTTGTCGCGGTTGTCACCCATAAAGAAATACTGACCTTCTGGAACCGTGTAGACCTTGGTGTTGTCCACGCCCGTGACGGCGGCATTGAGCACCGAATGCTGACGCCCGCCGGGCAGAGTTTCGATGAATTTCTCTTTGACGCAGTCGCCGCCAAGCCCCGGCGCCGGGTTGGCACAGCGCGGCGGGTTGCCTGCGGCACCTTGCGGCTCAAAGGTCTCGACAAACACACCATCGGGCGTTTGTACGGCCTCTTCGCCATTGATAAAGACCACACCGTCTTTCAGTTGAACCTGATCGCCGGGCAGGCCGATCAGACGTTTGACATAGGTGACATGTTTGGTCGGGTGTTCAAACACCACAATATCCCCGCGCTCCGGTTCGGTGAACAGGATGCGCCCGGACACCGGGCACATAAAAGCCATCGGACAGGACCATTTCGAATACCCATAGCTCATCTTATTGACGAACAAGAAATCGCCGATCAGCAACGTGTCTTTCATCGAACTGGAGGGGATGAAAAACGGCTGAAAAAAGAAAGTCCGAAAAATCCCCGCGATCAAAAGGGCGTAGACGATGGTTTTGATGGTTTCGACCACACTGTCTTTGGTGCTGCTCATCTGAATTCAGGTCCTTTGGGGGCGTTGGCGGGGATTTGGATACCGGTCCCCGGCTACATGGAAGGCGGCGCGATTGGAGTCAAGGCAAAGCCCCGTGAAACCCCCGCAATGAGTGGGATTTCGCGGCTTTTGAGACGCTCACAGCGCGGTCGGGCGCGCCTCGATCACCACAAAGGCCTGCGCCCAGGGGTGATCGTCGGTCAGCGTGACATGGATGATCGCCTCATGCCCTGGCGGGGTCATTGCCTCCAACCGCTCTTTGGCCCATCCGGTGACCTCCATCACCGGCTGGCCGGAGGCGAGGTTTTTGACCGCCATGTCTTTCCACGAAATCCCCATGGCCAGCCCCGTTCCCAAGGCTTTGGAACAGGCTTCTTTGGCGGCCCAGCGTTTGGCATAGGTGCCCGCAACGTCACGACGACGTTCGGCTTTGTGTTGCTCCGTCTCCGTAAACACGCGGTTTTTGAACCGGTCGCCAAAACGCGCCAAGGTGCCGGAAATACGGTCAATATTGGCAAGGTCCGTACCGATGCCAAGGATCATTTCGCGGCCTCAAACAAGGTGGCGATCTCGCCCGTGGCTTGGTTCAGCGCAAAACTCAACCGGCCCATCTTGGCCGGGCCATCTTCGGGGTCATAAAGGCGCGCGGGCATCATGAACAACAGCCCCGTTGAAGGCTCATAATCGGCCTCAAGGGCCGCAAAATCTATTGCTTCAAACCCGGAGCCTGCCGCATCTGCGGAAATGATCCGGCACTGCCGCCCGCCGACCTCGTCAAAGGGCGGCGACAGGACCAAAACGTGAAAGGCCGCAGCGGCGGGTTCAATCGTATCCAAAAGCGCCAGCCGCACCGCGCCATTGGCAAAGGTCCGGGCATTTTCATCCCAAGGTTCAACCACAGACGCCGCCGAGGCACGCCAATCACAGAGCGTGGTCTCCTGTGCCTGCGCTGCGAGCGGTAAGGTCGCAATGAAAAGCGCAAAGACCCCTCGAAAACCCATCATATCATACCACTTTCGCTGTCAACACTTTGAGGGCGGCAAAGCCGAAAAGAGCCGCAAACGCCCCCTCAAACACACGATGAAGGCGCAAATAGCCCCGCGCGATGAAGCGGGTCGAAAACGCAAAGGCCATCGTGGACATGACCGTGAACGACACCGCCAGACAGGATGCGCCGACTTGCAAAAGCGCGATGGGTTCGGCGCCTTCGGGGATCACGACCGCGAACAACGCGCCCCAAAACAGGATCGCTTTCGGGTTCATGACGTGGATGGTCAGGCCTTTGAGAAAGGACACGCGCAGTGGCTCGTCCACGGCGCGCACCTTGGCCTCGCCCTTTGACATTGCCGCCCGTGCCGATTTGAAGGCAAGCACCAAAAGATATCCGGCTCCAATATAGCGCAGCGCGTCGAGCACCCAGGCATGGGCCATCATCGCGGCGCCAAGGCCAAAGCCCGCAAGCAGGGCCCAAAACACCGATCCGCACCACACGCCGGTGGACACGGCAAACCCATTGGCGCGCCCACCACCCATGGCGGCCCCGACGATGGCCAAGATCGCCGGACCCGGAGAGCCAACGGCAATCGCCCAGCCCAGCAAAATCGGCCAGAGGTCAGAAAACGGGATCACGCAGATGCCTCAGCACGCGCCGCATCCATCAGCCGCCGCATCTCGGCAATCGCCGGTTTGATACCGCGAAAAATCGCCTCGCCGATAAGGAAATGACCGATGTTCAGTTCAACAATCTGTGGCAAAGCGGCAATCGGAGCAACGGTGTCATAAGTCAAACCGTGGCCCGCATGGACTTCCAGACCCAAATCCGTCGCAAACGCGGCCATCTCGGTGAGGCGTTTCAGTTCCTCGTCACGCGCCGCAAAATCGCCCTCGGCGTGGAAATCGCAATAGGCCCCGGTGTGCAGTTCGACCACGGCGGCCCCGATCCGATGCGCAGCTTCGATTTGGCGTTTGTCCGCCGCGATAAAGATCGACACACGACAGCCCGCCTCCCGCAAAGGCGCAATGAAATGCGCCAGTTTGTTCTCTTCGCGCGCGACTTCAAGCCCGCCTTCGGTGGTCCGTTCTTCACGCTTTTCGGGCACGATACAGACCGCATGTGGTTTATGGCGCAGTGCAATGGATTGCATCTCATCGGTCGCGGCCATTTCGAAATTCAGTGGCACAGAGAGCGCGGCAACAAGGCGTTCGATGTCATCGTCTGTGATATGACGGCGGTCTTCGCGCAGATGCGCCGTGATCCCGTCGGCGCCCGCCTCTTCGGCCAATTTAGCCGCTCGGATCGGGTCCGGGTAAGCCGAGCCACGCGCATTGCGCACGGTGGCAACGTGGTCGATGTTCATCCCAAGACGCAGCACGCTTGTCGCAGTCATATTCAGTGTCCTTGACGCTTTATTCGGTTTGCGGCCGACAATACCGCGCCTGCGTCGAAAGAAAACCGCGAATTCTTGATCCGACCGATCACATCCTGTTCACACCTGATTGGGCGGAACCTTTTTGGCGGCGGCTTTTTTGCGACGGAGTTCCTCAAGCTTGGCTTTCAAGCGCCCGCGGCGGCTTTTCTGATACGCGGCAATCATTGGCAAAGTGACGTAATAGGCCGCCAAGCCCGCGACGATCCCCGGCAAAATCCCCCCGACCAGATAGGGCAGGAAAATCTCGTGAAAAAACCGGATGAGCGCATCCCAATTGGTGTCACGCTCTGTGAACAATGCCAAAAAGTTTTGCCAGAAATCATCAGCAGCATCAAAGAACTTGCCCACCAATGAGCGCTCTGCCTCATGATTAAACCGCGTGCCCAAAATGAAATGCCCCATCTTCATCGAGATCACGCCAATCGGAACATAGGTCAACGGATTGCCGACAAAAGTGGCAAGCAAGGCAGCAATCACATTGCCACGGGTGAGTTTGGCAATGGCGTAGGCAATGAAAAAGTGAAATCCAAACAAAGGGGTGAACACGGTAAACACCCCCGCAAACACGCCACGCGCGATTTTATGCGGCGTGTCTGGCAGGCGGTGCAGACGATGTTGAAGATAGCGCGCCGCGCGCGACCAACCACCTTTCGGCCAGATCACCTGCGACAGCCATTTCAATGGCGTCAGTTTTTCCCGGCGCTTGAAGACCACATCATCCCCCGTGGATCTCGTGTTTTAGGGCTTTCTGGTCAAATCCCTGTACCGCCGAACGCGCGCAACGTCGCTTTCGGCCTCAAGTGCAAGCATAACAGCATGAAGATGTTCTACATCTCGCAGATCGACATCTACAATCAAACGGTAAAAGTCCGGTTTGCGATCAACAAATTGCAAATCAGAGATATTGGCCTTTTGTTCGGCGATTAAGGTACAAATTCTGCCCAAAACGCC
The DNA here is from genome assembly GCF_009129705.1 of Roseobacter sp. TSBP12. Classification (NCBI taxonomy): domain Bacteria; kingdom Pseudomonadati; phylum Pseudomonadota; class Alphaproteobacteria; order Rhodobacterales; family Roseobacteraceae; genus Roseobacter; species Roseobacter sp. TSBP12. The sequence goes on along the minus strand of NZ_PYIB01000026.1, from coordinate 262,395 downwards.
CGTGTCATTCGAAATCGTGATGTCGAGCGACACTGTATGTTCGGCGGCGTGAGGACCAGCGTGCCATTGCAAATCCACCCAACGCCCGGTTTCCGCCTCAAGCTCCTCAAGAGCCGGACAATCAATCGCGTGAATCACCACGCCCTTGCCGCGATAGGTGATGCCAACAATGCGCTCACCGGGCACCGGTTGGCAGCATCGCGCACGATTGTAGCTTTCGCCCTCGGACAAGCCCAGAACCGCGCGTTTGGAATCAATCGCGCCGCTGGTGCGCACCAATTCCGGATAAACAGCGCGAACCACATCGGAGGCGGCCAATTCGGCCGAGCCCAGCCGCGCCAATAGTTCTTGGGCGCTCACCAGAGACATTTGTTTGGCCGCCGTCGCCAATGCCTTTTCCGAGGATTTTTTGCCGACATGATCGAAAGCGACGCGCGCCAATTCCCGGCCCAGTTTGATAAACCGCTCGCGATCCTCTTCGCGCAGGGATTTGCGGATCGCGGCCTTGGCGCGTCCGGTCACAACGATGTCGATCCACGTCGCTTGTGGGCGCTGCCCTTCGGCAGTGAGAATTTCGACCGACTGGCCGTTTTTCAACCGGGTCCAAAGCGGCACACGGATGCCGTCCACTTTAGCGCCAACGCAGCTGTTCCCGATCCGGGTGTGGATCGCATAGGCATAATCCAAAGGCGTTGCGCCTTTCGGCAAGGACACAACCTCGCCTTTGGGCGTAAAGGTGAACACCTTGTCCGAGTACATTTCGAGTTTGACGTGTTCGAGAAACTCGGAATGATCCTCAGCGTTTTCAAACCGTTCGGTGAGCTGCGCCAGCCATTTGGCCGGATCAACCGCAAACGGGTTCTTGGCGCGCACACCGTCGCGATATGACCAATGCGCCGCCACGCCAGACTCAGCCACTTCGTGCATTTGCCGGGTGCGAATTTGCACCTCGACCCGCTTGCCATCGCGGCCCGACACGGTGGTGTGGATCGACCGATAACCGTTGGATTTCGGCTGCGAGATATAGTCTTTGAATCGGGTCGGCACGGCGCGCCAGCGTTGGTGGATCACCCCCAAAACGCGGTAGCAATCGCCCTCGGAGCGGGTGATGACACGAAAGCCGTAAATGTCTGACAGACGGGAGAAACTTTGTTGTTTCTCCTCCATTTTGCGCCAGATCGAATAGGGTTTTTTGGCGCGACCAAACACATCCGCCTCAATGCCCTCTTTTTCAAGTTCGGCGCGAATGTCGTTGGTGATCTTATGGATCACATCACCGGTCTCGCGTTGCAACGTGATAAAGCGACGGATGATCGAATTGCGCGCCTCGGGATTGATCACCCGAAAACTGAGATCTTCCAATTCTTCGCGCATCCATTGCATGCCCATCCGACCGGCAAGCGGCGCAAAGATGTCCATGGTTTCGCGCGCTTTTTGCAGCTGCTTTTCCGGGCGCATGGACTTGATCGTACGCATGTTGTGCAGACGGTCGGCGAGTTTGACCAAAATGACGCGCAAGTCTTTCGACATCGCCATAAACAGTTTACGAAAGTTTTCCGCCTGTTTGGTCTCGGAACTCGACAGTTGCAGATTGGTGAGCTTCGTCACCCCATCGACCAGCTCGGCCACATCGGTGCCGAATTTGCGCTCGACCTCGCTATAGGTCGATTTCGTGTCCTCGATCGTGTCATGCAACAGGGCGGTGATGATAGTGGCATCATCAAGCGCCTGTTCGGTCAGGATCGCGGCGACGGCAACGGGATGAGTGAAATACGGCTCGCCCGAGCGGCGAAACTGCCCCTCGTGCATCTCCCGCCCGTAGGCATAAGCCTCGCGGATGAGATTGGCGTTTGTCTTTGGGTTGTAGTTGCGGACCAGGGCGATCAGGTCTTCGACGTCGATCATTTCGGTCCGCAAACTCCTTTGAGGGGCGCCATGGCGCCCTTAGTTTTGGCCCTGAGCTTCCATCAAGGCGCGCAGGAGTTTCTCTTCGGACATGTCGTCTTCGACCGGCTTGTCCTGTTCCTGGCCCATGAGCAGAGCCATTTGATCGTCTTCCGGCTCGTCGACCTCGATCTGGGTCTGTTGGCTTTCGATCATCCGCTCGCGCAGCGCGTCGGCGGACTGAGTTTCCTCAGCAATCTCACGCAAAGCCACAACCGGATTCTTGTCGTTGTCACGATCCACGGTCAGTGCAGAGCCCGCCGCAACCTCACGCGCACGGTGAGCCGCAAGCATCACAAGCTCGAAACGGTTCGGGACTTTGTCGACGCAATCTTCAACTGTGACGCGGGCCATGTGGATCTCCAATCGTTGGACGGATGGGGTACAAAGGCCCTATTTAGGCGCAAGGCGTCCCATTGACAAGCGCCCTCTTCCCTTAATTCACGGGGATTTCAAGACCCGATTGCGCTTTTATCTCGGATTTATCCACATCAGGCAGGGCGTCGACCATCTCTTGTACGGTTTTGCCAAGCAACGGATGAACCCAATCAGGTGCCAGATCGGCAAAGGGAATCAGCATAAATGCCCGATCTTGGATACGCGGGTGCGGCAGGATCAATGTCTCAGGCGCTTGTGTGGTCTGCGCGCTCATCGGCAAATCCATCCAGGCCTGGACAGTTTTTGCATTGGGGCGCACTTCGCCCTCCATCGCCATCAGATCAAGATCAATCGACCGCCCCGCCCAGCGGGTTTTGCGCACCCGGCCATGCCGGGCTTCAATATCATGCAACAGGCTCAATACCGCTTCGGGGGTTAGCTCAGTCTCGACTTCAACCGCGAAATTGATATAGGCTGGACCAGCACCAACAGGAAAACACGGCGTTTCAAAAACACGACTCGCCCTCCTGACAGTCACCCCCATGTCGCGCAGGTCCTGCACCGCCGCGAACAGCGTTTCGACCGGTTCGCCCGTTTCCGTGGGCAAATTGGCCCCAAATGCAACCCATGCGCGCATTTTCGCGCATTTTTCATCAACGCCTCGCGACACGATCGCCTCCACCCTATATTTTTAGACAAGTTCATATTTGATGCGTTTCGTACTACTGACAGCTCCAGAAAGCCACGAACACTTGGTCACCCATTCGGGAAGGCCCAACAAAAAACAACCCAAAAGGACCTTTTGATGTTTTACAAAGATGAACGGCTTGCCTTGTTCATCGATGGATCGAACCTCTATGCGGCCGCCAAGTCGCTGGGTTTCGATATCGATTACAAACTTCTCCGACAGGAATTCATGCGCCGCGGCAAACTTTTGCGTGCGTTTTATTACACCGCCCTGCTCGAAAACGATGAATATTCTCCGATCCGCCCGCTGGTTGATTGGCTGAATTACAACGGCTTCACGATGGTGACCAAACCCGCCAAGGAATTCACCGATTCCATGGGTCGCCGCAAGATCAAGGGCAATATGGACATCGAATTGACCGTTGATGCCATGGAACTTGCGCCCCGGATTGATCACATTGTGATTTTCTCCGGCGATGGCGATTTCCGCCCGCTGGTCGAAAGCCTGCAACGTCAAGGCGTGCGCGTCTCCGTGGTCTCGACCATTCGCTCGCAACCACCGATGATTGCCGACGAACTGCGCCGTCAGGCCGATAATTTCATCGAACTTGAAGAGCTGCGCAATGTGATCGGTCGCCCCGCACGCGAGCCGCGCGAAGACGATGCCTTCGACGAATAAGCCTGCTGATTACAGCATCACACGGATCATGGCCCGGACAGATGTTCGGGCCATTTTTGTTGAGACAATCGGCAACTGAGCGCCCCGAAACATTGCACCCGCACCCATTTCGCCCTACCTCTTGTGACAACAGGAGCGCGCCATGACCAAACCCTCTTTGACCCTTTACCTTGCAGCCCCCCGCGGCTTTTGCGCCGGTGTAGATCGCGCCATTAAGATCGTTGAACTGGCAATCGAAAAATGGGGCGCGCCCGTCTATGTGCGCCACGAGATCGTTCACAACAAATTTGTTGTCGATAGCCTGCGCGACAAAGGGGCGGTCTTTGTCGAAGAGTTGGACGATTGCCCCGATGACCGCCCGGTGATTTTTTCGGCCCATGGTGTGCCGAAAGCCGTGCCCGCCGAGGCCGCCAAACGCGAGATGGTCTATGTCGATGCCACCTGTCCGCTGGTGTCCAAAGTGCATATCGAAGCCGAGCGTCATTTCGAGGCCGGGCTTCAGATGGTGATGATTGGCCACGCGGGTCACCCGGAAACCATCGGCACCATGGGGCAATTGCCCGAAGGCGAAGTGCTTTTGGTCGAAACGCCGGGGGATGTGGCCGGGCTCTCTGTGCGTGATCCTGAAAAACTGGCCTTTATCACCCAGACCACATTGTCGGTTGATGACACCGTGGATGTGATCGCCGCCCTGCGCACGCGGTTTCCGAACATCATCGGCCCGCACAAAGAGGATATTTGCTACGCCACCACCAACCGGCAAGCGGCGGTCAAAGCCATCTCATCACATATAGACGCTCTTTTGGTCATTGGTGCGCCAAATAGTTCAAATAGCAAACGTTTGGTCGAAGTCGGATCGGCCAATGGCTGTGCGTATTCTCAACTTGTCCAACGCGCCACCGAGATTGATTGGCGTGCCTTGACGGGCATCCAATCCGTCGGCATCACCGCCGGTGCCTCCGCGCCTGAGCTATTGGTCAATGAGGTGATCGACGCCTTCAAAGCCCGCTATGATGTCACGGTCGAATTGGTCGAAACCGCGCAGGAAAACGTCGAATTCAAAGTCCCGCGCGTGTTGCGAGCACTTGCATGATCCGCAAACGGCGCGCTCTCTAAATCGCTCTTGCCTCGGTGTTGCCCAAGACGTAACGCGTCACCTGAGACCTCACGGAAAGGAACGACATGCCCGAAATTCACGCTTGGACCGATGGTGCCTGCTCTGGAAATCCCGGCCCCGGTGGTTGGGGCGTGGTGATGCGGGCGATGGATGGGGATACGATCGTCAAAGAACGTGAACTCAAAGGCGGCGAGGCGGACACGACCAATAACCGGATGGAGCTTTTGGCGGCGATCAATGCGCTCGAAACCCTGACGCGCCCCACTGACATCACCATCACCACCGACAGCGCCTATGTCAAAAATGGTGTAACGGGTTGGATTCATGGTTGGAAACGCAACGGTTGGAAAACCGCAAACAAAAAGCCGGTGAAAAACGTCGATCTGTGGCAACGCATTGATGCAGCGCAACACACCCACAACGTCACGTGGAAATGGATCAAGGGCCACGCCGGGCACGCCGAAAACGAACAGGCCGATGAACTGGCCCGCGCCGGGATGGCCCCGTTTAAGAAAGCCGTAAAATGAGCGTGCTCTCGGCGCTTGATTATACTGCCGTGATCGTTTTTGCGATTTCTGGCGCTTTGGCCGCCTCTCGCGCCCAGCTCGACATTGTCGGCTTTGCCTTTGTCGCCTGTTTGACGGCGGTCGGCGGCGGCACAATCCGCGATGTGTTGCTCAATCGCGATGCGGTCTTTTGGATCTCCGATCCAACCTACATCCTGATCGCGACATTAATCGCCACCATAGTGTTTTTCACCGCGCATCTGTTTGAAAGCCGTCTCAAAGCCCTGATGTGGGCGGATGCGATTGCCCTTGGGGTGGCCGTGGCGGCGGGGGCGGGTGTGGCGCTTAATCTGGGCCAACCGCCGGTGATCATTGCGCTGATGGGGGTGGCCACCGGATGTTTTGGCGGTTTGATGCGCGATGTGGTCTGTAACGAAGTCCCGTTGGTTTTGACCCAAGGCGAACTTTACGCCTCGGCAGCTTTGGCGGGAGCGATCGCGATGATCACCGCATCTTATTTGGATTTTGCGCCAATTTATTCCTATATTTCATGTGCCGTTTTGACATTTGGCCTGCGCGCCGGAAGCCTAATCTTTGGCTGGTCCCTGCCCGTCTATAAATCCCGCCCACCGCGCACTTAAAGTGTTCCGCCTTTCCCCTGTCTCAGGTTAAAGGCGTGACGCTTTAGGCCTTGATGTACCACGTTGCCGCAATGCCGATGCAACAAACGACAAACCATCCGCCGGGGCGAAACATCAGCCAAAGACAGAGGCCAAACAACAGCCGTACCACCATTCCCGGAAGTGCCAAAAGCCCAAACATGCAACTCTCCTAACGGCGCTTGCGCCAATGGGTCGGCACAATGATCAGTGCGCCGAGCGAGGAGACGATGGCATTCACGCCGGGCGGGTTTAACCCGATGCCAAACATCAGTTTGAGGAAATAGGCCAAAAACGCGCCACCAATGCAGATGATGATCGAAGGCAAATAGCCATTACTGGTAAATCCTGTTTTTTCAACGGCATAACCAACGATACCGGCGATAAACACTGTGCCGATCAGAACTGGAAACATCGGGTGACCTCACGCAAAACGGCTGCCTTTGGGGACATCCATCCCCTTTAGAATTTCGCTGACAGCCATAGCACGTTTTCCCTCGCGCTGCGCGGTGAGAATTTCGACGCTGCCGTCACCACAGGCAATGGTAAACGTGCCCATCACCTCACCGGGTTGACCCGCCCCATCGACCAGACGCGAGGAAAGAAATTTGATCCGCTCGCCTTGGTAGTCCGCCCAAGCGCCGGGAAAGGGCGACAGCCCGCGAATTTGGCGGTCAATCTCGGTGGCCGAACGAGTCCAGTCTATTTTAGCCTCGGATTTGTCGATCTTTTTGGCGTAGGTCACGCCCTCTTCTGGCTGCGGCACTGCGGTCAAATCGGCCAGCGTTGACAGCGCCTCAACAATCGCAGCCGCGCCCATTTTCGAGAGACGATCATGCAAACTCGCCGTGGTATCCTCCGCCGAGATCAAAGTTTCACGGCGCAAGAGCACGGGGCCGGTGTCGAGTCCTGCCTCCATCTGCATGATGCACACGCCAGTCTCGGCATCGCCTTCCAAAATTGCGCGGTGGATCGGCGCGGCCCCGCGCCACCGCGGCAGGAGCGAGGCGTGGATATTCAGGCAGCCCAGTTTCGGCGCGTCCAAAATGCTCTGCGGCAGCAACAGCCCATAAGCCACGACCACGGCAACCTCGGCATTGAGCGCGACAAATTCGGCGACGTCTTCGGGGTTTTTGAAATTAACCGGATGACGGACCGGCAGGCCCATCGCTTCGGCGCGGGCCTGAACCGGGGTTGGCCGATCCTTCTTGCCCCGCCCCGCCGGACGCGGAGGCTGGCAATAGACGCACGCAATCTCATGACCTGCGTCCACAAGCGCCTCAAGCACTGGCACCGAAAACTCCGGCGACCCCATAAAGATCACCCTCATTTCATCGCCCCCGCTTTTTTCGCCTTTTTCAAAAACATCTGACGTTTCACCGGTTTGAGATGATCGAAATACATTTTGCCGTTCAGGTGGTCGATCTGATGCTGCACCGAGGTGGCCCAAAGATGCACAAAATCGCGCTCCTCGATCTCTCCCGCCTCATTAAGAAACTGCACTGTAACCGCCCGCGGGCGAGTGATGACAGCAGACATGCCCGGCAGGTTGGGCGAGGCTTCTTCGTGATCACGCGGCTGTACCGAGGCATGGAGCACCTTGGGGTTGGCCATGCGCACAGCCTTGCCGCGCTCATCCGAACAATCGACCACAGCGAGTTGCATCATCACACCGATTTGCGGTCCGGCAAGCCCGTATCCCGGCATCGCATCCATGGTCTCAATCATGTCGTCCCAGATCGCGCGGATCTCGTCGGTGATTTCGGTCACAGACGGCACCACGGTTTTCAGGCGCTTGTCGGGATAGGGGATAAACGGGCGCTGAGTCATTGATATGCGGCCTCCAAATGGGCGCGGGCTTTGGCATCGAGGCGGTCAAAATGCACGCGGCCATTGAGGTGATCGAATTCGTGTTGGGCGATGCGGGCCTCTGCCCCGTCCATCTCGCGGACATGTGTCTCGCCGTCCAAATCCACCCAACGGATCGTGATTCGAGTGGGTCGGGTCACGGGCGCTTCCACACCGGGAATGGACAGGCAGACCTCATCCATTTCGACGCGCTCATCAGAGTGAGACAGGATTTCGGGATTGATCATCACGAGGGGCGATTTGACCCCCTCTTTCCACGTCGCATCCATGACAAACAACCGCAGCATCGCGCCGACTTGCGGCCCCGCCAAACCGCGTCCCGGAGCGGCATACATGGTGTCAAACATATCCGCGACCAGCTTGCGAATCGTGTCCGTGATCTGATCCACCGGGGCACAGAGCGTACTCAGCCGTGCATCCGGCCAAAGCAAAATCTCCAAAACGGCCATCAGGCCCGCGTCCGATCACGTTTGAGTTTTTGCATTTTGCGGGTGATCATCTGGCGCTTGAGCGGCTTGAGATAATCAATGAACAAAATACCGTCGAGGTGGTCGATTTCATGCTGCACACAGGTGGCCCACAGCGCATCGAATTCCTCTTCATGCGCTTTGCCTTCGACATCAAGCCAACTCACCCGCACCATTTTGGGCCGTTCCACATCGGCATATTGACCGGGGATCGACAGGCAGCCCTCTTCATAGACGTTCTTCTCGTCGCTCGACCAGGTCACCGCCGGATTCACCATAACCATCGGTTCCGGTGTGCCACTGGCCTCTTTGACGCAATCCATCACCAACATGCGCTTGGTCAAACCAACCTGCGGCGCGGCAAGGCCAATACCCGGCGCCTCATACATGGTCTGTAACATATCGTCGGCAAACCGAGCCAAGTCGCGGTCGAACTCGGTCACAGGGTCACAAACCTTTTTCAGGCGCGGGTCGGGGTGGATGAGGATCGGTTTCAGGGTCATGAATATGCATTTAGTCAAACCGCGCCCCCCGCGCAACTCCCCGCCATCAAAGAGCGCAACGCCCTTGATCAAGAATTGTGGTTTCCCTTCCCCACTCGTGCTGATTACCCTGACCGCAACAAATGAGGAGCCCCCATGACCCAGCCATTTTTTGATGACGTGATCCCCCGTTTTGGCACCCATTGTTCGAAATGGGACATGATGGAGCCGCTCTACGGTGTGCCGAAAGAAGACGGGATTGCGATGTGGGTGGCCGACATGGATTTCCGCCCGCCCGCCTGTGTACAAAAGGCGGTGGAAAAAATGGCCGCCCATGGCATTTACGGCTATTTCGGTGATGACAGCGACTACCGCGCTGCCATTGGGTGGTGGATGAAAAACCGCCATGGCTGGGACATTGAGCCCAATTGGATTTTTACCACCCATGGTTTGGTCAATGGCACCGGGCTTTGCGTTGATACCTTCACCCAACCCGGCGATGGTGTGGTCTTGATGACGCCCGTGTATCACGCCTTTGCCCGCGTGATCAAAGCCGCCGGACGCGAGGTTGTTGAATGTGAATTGGCGCTGAATGAGGGCCGCTATACCCTCGATTTCGACGCTTGGGATGCGCAGATGACGGGTCGCGAGACCATGTTGGTGTTGTGCTCACCGCACAATCCGGGCGGTCGTGTTTGGACCCGCGCCGAGTTGGAAGGAGTCGCAGAGTTTTGCAAACGCCATGATTTGATCCTTGTCTCAGACGAGATTCACCACGATCTGGTCATGCCCGGCCAGACGCATACGCCGATGGCGTTGATCAACGGGATTTCGGATCGTTTGGTGATGATGACGGCGACGACCAAGACGTTTAACATCGCGGGCACGCATTCGGGCAATGTGATCATCCCCGATCCCACCTTGCGCGCGCGCTTTGCGGCCCGCATGACCGGGCTTGGCATTTCACCCAACTCTTTTGGCTTGGAAATGGCCACCGCCGCCTATTCGCCCGAAGGGGCGGCGTGGGTTGACGCGCTGGTGGATTATTTGGACGGCAACCGTGCGATCTTCGATGCAGCTCTCGCCACGATCCCCGGTCTGGCCTCGATGCCACTCGAAGCAACCTATCTGGCTTGGGTGGATTTTTCCGGCACCGGCATGAGCCGCGAAGAGTTCACCGCGCGGGTCGAAAAATCCGCCCGCATTGCGCCCAACCATGGCCCAACCTTTGGCAAAGGCGGTGAAACCTTTCTACGCTTCAATTTGGCCACGCCGCGCAGCATTGTCGAAACCGCCTGTGCCCGTTTGACCGAGGCCTTCAGCGATCTTCAGTGAAAATTCGGCAAAAGCGCGACCGGGGCGTCATCGGCCCGGTCGTAATCCAAAGGCGGCTTGTCGGTCGCAGGTGTCGCGCGTTTAAAATCAAAACTCATCTCTTGACCGTCTTCCTGTGCGGCCACGATCAGTGCCTGATAGAGGTGCTTTGTACCGTCATACACGTCCACAAGCCCCCGCAAATGCGTGGAATTTTCACGGTCCAGCGCAAACCCCGTTTCCCAAGAGCGCAGGATCGGATAACTCGCGTCCCCCACGCGCACGCGCAAACGAGAGCGGCGTTTCAGCTTGGCCTTGCGCGCCTGCTCTAAGCCTTCAAGGACTTCTTTGGGCAGAAAATCAGACATCTCGGGCCCTCCCAGGCATTTCACCGATTGAGTGATATGCCAATGATGGCCCAAGTTTGGTTTCGGTCAAGTTAACCGTAACGACAGGTTTCACCCCGTCCCCAAGAGTCACCCGATTGCCGCAGTTTACCCCGTCACCTTCGGGCGCAGCACATGCGGCATTTTCGGATCATAGAGCGCACTGTCTTTGAAATCCGCGACCTCGCCCAAGGCGGGCCCAACAAGGATCAAGGCGGTTCGGGTGATTTTCGCGTCGCGCGCTTTTTCTCGAATGTCGCTCAACGTGCCACGGATCAACATCTGATCCGGCCAGCCGACACGATACGCTACGGCAACGGGGCAATCCGCGCCGTAATAGGGCACCAATTGCCGTTCGATTTCACGCAGGTTGCGAATGCCCAGATGGATCGCCAAGGTTGCCCCGGTTTTGGCGAAATTCTCAAGCGTTTCACCCTTAGGCATTGACGTGGATTTCATCGACACGCGGGTCAGGATGATGCTTTGCGCGATCTCCGGTATGGTCAATTCCTGCCCCAAAGCGGCGGCGGCGGCGGCATAGGCGGGCACGCCGGGGATGATCTCATAGTCAATCCCATCGGCGCGCAGACGTCGAATTTGCTCGGCAATTGCACCGTACAAAGATGGGTCTCCACTGTGCACACGGGCAACATTAAATCCATTTTCATGTGCCATTTTGATTTCGGCATGGGTGTCATCCAGCGTCATCGGTGCCGTATCCAAAACCCGCGCGCCCTTGGGGGCACAGGCCACCACCTCTGCGGGGACCAAAGAGCCCGCATACAAACAAACCGGACATTCACCGATGATCCGCTCGGCCTTTTTGGTCAAAAGCTCTGGGTCACCCGGCCCCGCGCCAATAAAGAAAACAGTCATGCGAGGTCTCCATCAATTTTGCGCGCATAGCCACGCGGCGTATACATCCGCGGGCCTTCGCCAAGCTGGGCAAGGCGGGAATTGGACGAGCCAATGAGTACGACGGTCAGCATATCGACCTCATCCACCTTCAAGTCCTCCAAACGACGATAACGGACATATTCCGTCGGCCGCCCAAGGTTCGACGCCAACATCACCGGCGTGTCTGCCGGGCGATGCTGGAGCAAAATATCCCGCGCCTCGGCCAAAAGCGTGCGGCGTTTTTTCGATACCGGATTGTAGAAGGCGATGACAAAATCGCCCTCTGCCGCCGCCTTGAGGCGGCGAACAATATCCGCCCGTGGGGTCAAAAGATCCGACAGAGAGATGGCGCAGAAATCATGCCCCAAAGGCGCACCCGCGCGCGCTGCGGCCCCTTGCAGCGCCGAAACACCCGGCGAACAAATCACCTCAACGCGGTGAGCCGCGTCCGATACGCCATGGTCTTCCGGGTCGCGATCCAGCAGCTCAAACACCAGTGCGCCCATGGCATAAATGCCCGCATCTCCCGAACACACCAGCGCAACATTTTTGCCCTTGGCGGCCTGTTCCAACGCATAGCGACACCGATCCTCTTCGCCACCCAACGGGAAATCGGAACGGATCTTGCCAACCGCCAACGGCCCCAAAAGATCAATATAGAGGCCATATCCAACGAGTTCTTCAGCCTCTGCGACAAGTTTGGACACTTCCGGCGTGCGCCATGCCGCCTGCCCCGGACCGATCCCAACCACGGACAAACGTCCACGCGGACGGCCATTGAGCGCGGTGATCACGTCCGTCGAGACCGCCAAGGACGCAGTGGCCATCGCGCTTTTGATCTTCGGCTCGGCCAAACTAACTTTCGCGCCACCACAGGCCAGAGCGGCGTTTTCGGCCACGCCATGGGTGCCAATTTCCGCAAACACCACCTCAGAACTGGTGGCGCATCGCGGCGTCTCGGCCTCAAGCTCAAGCGCCGTGAACAGGCGCAGCGGAACATCATAGGATGCAGCCAAGGCCAAGATCGCCGGTTCGTCCGCCTTCAAATCCACGGTCGCAATCGCCGCCAATGCCTTCGGCGAGATATTGGCCTTTTGCAACAGCGCGCCAACCAGATCGGCAAGCTCCTCAGGTGGGCAATTGCGCGAACAACCAACGCCCAAAACGTAGCGCTGCGGGTGATACACAAGCGTTGTATTGCCGGGCGCAGATACATCCTGCACGGTACAGATCAACTCGGCCCCCTCAGCCTGCGAAACATCCGCCAGCCATATAGCTGTCTCCGCCTCATCGCCCGTCACCGTCGCCCCCCCATGGGCCAACATTGCGGCCATGGTCGATTTGGCATTTTCTGGATTGCCCAAGCGCCACCCAAGCGGCGGTTCGTCCAAAGCGATGCCCATCGACACGTCGCCCGCCGTCGTGATCGCCGCTTTGGCACCCAGCACCTGCGCGATCTCCAAGGCCAGCCGATTGGCCCCGCGATGCCCACCCAAAAGCGGCACAACGACTGATCCGTCATCGGAGACCGAAATCACCGGTGGTTCGGTCTTTTTATTTGAGAGCAGGGGGGCCACGGCGCGGATCAGGATGCCCGAGGCACACACACCAATCACCGGAACGCCTGCCGCAAACAAGGTGCGCACATGGTCTAACGCATTGGCAAATCTGATCTTTGCCTCTGTGCGCCCCTCGCGTCCGTGGAGTTCAAAACCAAAGGCAACGGCAATGCGGGCGGCGGTCTTTTCGCCGGATGCGTTGAGTGCGATGACAACCGGGCTCACAGCCATGGATCGGCCCCTTTCACGATGAGGATCATAGAAAAATACGGCGCCTTTTCAGGCGCTTGTGACAGTGGCAGAACCACCTCATGAGGCGTTGAGGCCCGTTCGATATAGACAGCTTCCTCAGTCAGGCCCGCCGTCTCAATCGCCGCGCGCACGCGGGCAAAATGGCGGCCGAGTTTCATCACCACAAGAGTGTCAGCGCCGTGCAGCACATCCATCGGATGTCCGCCCTCCATGCGTGCGACAAGTTCCGGCGCAGGCAGGATGGTGACCACCTCATTGCGCGCCGCCATCGGCACTCCCGCCACTGCGGCACAGGTGGTCACAGAGGTCACGCCAGGCACCACCTCAACCGCATAGTCGCGTTTGAGGCGGGCGAAAAGATACATGAACGAACCGTAGAAAAACGGATCCCCCTCACACAAAACAACCACATCCTCGCCCGCATCCAATGCAGATCGGATCGCATTCGCGCCGATGTCATAAGCGGCCTGTGCGGGGGCGCGGTCCACCGTCATCGGCACATCCATGACAATCTCGCGTGTGCCCTTGGGAATATATGCCGCCGCAATCGAGCGGGCAAAAGACTCACCACCTGCTAGGGTCGGATAGGCGATCACTTTGGCCTCGCCAATCAGGCGGGCGGCTTTGAGCGTCATCAACTCCGGGTCGCCGGGGCCAAGGCCGATGCCATAAACTGTCCCGCTCATGGGGCGCATCCTCCTTTGGTCAGGCTCCATTGGGTCACCGGCATGAACGGCTTCCAGCCCGAAAGAGAACCCACAGGTTTAGCGCGCGCCACCGCCATGCGGCTCAGATCGCCACCAAATTCGCTGCGCAGCGCAATCAACAGGGCCTCACCTTCCAGCGTCACCGCATTGGCAACCAGTCGTCCAAATGGGGCGAGGGCCTTCCATGCGGCCTCAAACACCTCACGCGTCAAGCCGCCGCCGATGAACACCGCATCGGGCGGTGGCAGATCGGCAAGGCCTTCGGGCGCTGTGGCGTCAATCAGTTTGAGACCCGGCGTGCCTAGGGCCAGCGCGTTTTGCACCGCCAAGGCGCGGCGATCGGCGCGGCATTCGATCCCGATGGCACGGGCATCCCGCGCCGCGCGCATCCACTCAATCGCGACCGAGCCAGAGCCACATCCGATGTCCCATAGCAACGCACCGCGTCTTGGCGCGAGTTTGGCCAGAGTGACGACACGGACCTCTTGCTTGGTCATATTTCCGTCAGAGACAAAGGCGCTGTCAGGCAAGCCGAAGCGCGGCAAAGGCGCTGCAGTCTCCTCGGCGATGCACTCGACCGCAAGTGTGTGAAAGTCAGGCACATCATGGGGCCAGCTTGAGGCCATGCCATCAAAGCGGACCTCGTCTGTGCCTCCCATATGCGCCAAAACACTCAAACGCGAAGGGCCAAATCCACGATCCCTCAAAATAGAAGATATTTCTCGCGGTGAATCGTGGCCTTGTGTCAAAATAAGCATTTTTTGACCGGGCCTTAGAAAGGGGATGATTTGCTCTGCCGGGCGTCCGTGCACGGTCAATGTTTCCACATTCGCAAGCGACCAGCCCATACGCGCCGCAGCGAGTTGAAAGGCCGAAAGTTGTGGGTGGTACAAGATTTCAGCCGGGTCAATGTCTCGCCCGATGCGCGCACCGACCGAATACCAAAGCGGATCGCCCGTCGCGAACACCACCACGCGACGCCCCCGTAGATCGCGCAACTCGTCAATCAGGGCGTTGAACGGTGAAGGCCACGCCCGGCGTTCACCTTTGAGTGAAGGGGTGAGCGCATGGTGACGCGCCGCGCCAAAAATCACCTCGGCATCCGCAAGTACGCTACGCGTGGCGGCGCTCAGGCTCTCCAATCCATCGTCGCCGATACCGATGATGTGAAGCCATTTCGACATGCTCATTCGCCGATCTCCGGCAATCCCACAGCCAGTGCATTCACCGCCGCCGAAGCGATAGCCGAACCACCGCGACGCCCCCGCAACGCGACAAAATCGCACCCCCTCGGGTTACCCGCCAATTCGGCTTTAGATTCCGCCGCACCGACAAACCCCACCGGAAATCCAAGGATGACGGCGGGTTTGGGCGCGCCTTGGTCGATCAACTCCAACAAGTGAAACAGCGCGGTCGGGGCATTGCCAATGGCAACAACGGCCCCGTCCAAATACGGTTCCCACAGCTCAACAGCAGCGGCAGAGCGGGTGTTGCCGATCTCTTTGGCACGTTCTGGCGTGCGTGGATCATTGAGGGTGACGATCACCTGATTTTCGGCGGGAAGGTAGCGACGGATGATGCCCGCGCCGACCATTTCGCAATCGCACAGGATCGGCGCACCCGCTTTCAGTGCCGCATGGCCAACCGCATAGGCATCGGGTGAAAAAGCCAAGCGATCCGCCACCTCAACCATGCCGCAGGCGTGGATCAGGCGGATCGCAAGGCGTTCCATTCCGGCGTCAAACCGATCCAACCGTGCTTCTTTGCGCACGGTGGCAAAGCTTTGCGCATAGATCGACTGCGGGTCTTTGTCATAGGGGCGCACCGGGATCAGACCTTAGACTTGCGCGCGGATTCGGGTCCGTGCGGGTGCTTGGCATGAGGGTATTCCGGGTGGACGTGATCATGGGAGTGGCCATGGTCATGATGGTCATGATGATGATCGTGGTCATGGCCGTGGATATGGCTGTGTGCATGACCGTGGCTATGGTCATGATCATGGGTGTGGCCATGAGTGTGATTGTGATGATGGTGCACATGCGCGGTTTTTTCCAACCGACAAAGCCCCGTACAGAACGTATCGCAAAGCGCACAATCGGCCACGTTTGAACCGGGGGCAGAGGCGCCTTGGCCTTCGACATGGTGGTGGTGGCTTTCTTGCACCGCACCGACCTCGGCCTCAAACCCAAGCACCTGTGTGCGGTATTTGCACAGCACACAAGTCGGCGGCGGCACATCGCCAAAAGCCGGATGGCCCTTGCCGTTTTCACGCGCCGCGGCGCGCTCTTTTGGGGTGATTTGACGGGCCTGTTGACCTTCGATCGCAAGCACTTGGGTGCGATAGGCACAGATGCCACAGTTCGGGATCGGCACGTCGCCGTCCTGTTCCAATACCCGTTCCGCAAAGGTTTGCAGCACTTTCGGGTGATCATTCAGATAGCCGGCTTTAACGAATTGAATGTCGGCATGCTCAGCCGCAACTTGGTCGGTGAAACCGTAAATCCGGTCGATCAGGATACCGGTGAAGAGGAAATACGGAAACACGATGACGCGTTTGTAGCCGAGTTTCGACACATGTTGCAGGCAGGGTTCGACAAGCGGAAACGTAACACCGGAATAGCCGACCTCGCACCAGCCAAAACCCATGCCCTCCCACAACATCCGCGCGATTTTCGAGACGTTGCCATTGGCGTCTGGATCAGACGCGCCGCGCCCGATGACGACCAAGGCGGTCTCATGCAGCGGCAATTCACCCAACTCTGCATTGGCCCGGTCCACTGCTTCGCGTACCCGCGCACCGGCGGCGGCGATCATCTTGGGATCAACGCCCAATTCGCGACCATAGCTGACGGTCATGCCATGTTTGGCGGCATAGGTGTTGAGCACGGTCGGGATGTCATTTTTCGCATGCATCGCGGCAAACAACATGCCCGGAACGGCCAAAATACGCTCGCAGCCAGCCTCACGCAGACGGTCCAAACCATCACGGATCACCGGATTGGCGAACTCAAGATAGCCGTAATCCACCATCCAATCCGCGGGCAACAGGGCGGGAAGTTTCTCTGCCAAAACGGCAAATTCGTCCACGGCGGCCTGGCTGCGCGAGCCATGGCCACAAATCATCACACCAGTTTTCATCTTAAATTATGCCTCCTGCGGCTCAGCCTCATGGTCGGGGTCTGCCGCCTCTGGCTCTTGTTTTTTGCCTTTGATAGCCCCCCAAATGGCGGTCGCAATCGCGCCGCCAATCAAAACACCCGCAAGCCAATGGTTGTGACCTGCGGCCTCGGCGATATGGCCTGGATGGGCCAGCGCAGGGGCGGCAAAAAATGTAAGCGTGAGCGTCATAGCGCGAAACATGTCATATCCTTGTCGTTATGCCCGAATGGGGCGGTCGTGGTTCAAGGAGGCTGGGACACTTGACGATGCTGCGCGCAATCCCCGGTTTGGGTCGATCCGCCACTGCCAACCTCTCTGGCCCCGTATCGGGGCGTCGTCATAGGTCTCATCTATAGGCCGAGGGCACAGAGCGCGCAAATGCTTTAGCGCCAACGGGTTGGGACAAATGTGCACAATCGCACCATTCCTGCGCTCTCACACCTGTTTGCGCGCGAACCTGGAGTGTTTAGGGTGCACAGGGAACATGAGGAGGCCCCTATGGGACATTTAAAAGACGGTATCTGGCATGACGAATGGTACGACACATCGAAGTCAGGCGGCCGGTTTGAACGCAGCTCAGCGGGCTTTCGCAACTGGATCACGCCCGATGGCGCGGCGGGACCCTCCGGCAAGGGTGGGTTTGAGGCCGAGGCCGGGCGCTATCACCTCTATGTCTCTTATGCTTGTCCGTGGGCCCATCGCACTCTGATTTTTCGGGCGTTAAAAGGCCTCGAAGAGCTGATTTCCGTCTCCGTTGTTCACCCCGATATGCTGAGCGATGGCTGGACCTTTGCGCAGGATTTCCCCGGCACCACGGGGGACGCCCTCTTTGGCAAGCCTTTCCTGCGCGATATTTATACCGAAGCCGACCCCGGCCTGTCGGGGCGCGTTACTGTGCCGATTCTCTGGGACAAAAAACGGGACACGATTGTCTCAAACGAATCCTCTGAAATCATCCGCATGTTCAATTCGGCCTTTGATGCGATCACTGGAAACACCCATGATTTCTGGCCCCTCGCCCTGCGTGACGAGATCGAAACGGTAAATGCCCGCATCTATGACACGATCAACAATGGCGTCTATAAGGCCGGGTTTGCCACCACGCAAAAGGCCTATGACGCCGCCATTGCGCCGCTGTTCGACAGTCTCGATTGGCTCGAAACCCATCTCTCGGAGAATCGCTATCTCATGGGAGAGCAGGTGACCGAAGCGGATTGGCGATTGTTCACCACCCTCATCCGGTTTGACAAGGTCTACCACGGCCACTTCAAATGCAACAAACGCATGGTAAAAGACTACCCCGCCGTTTGGGCCTACACACGCGCGCTTTATCAATGGCCGGGGGTGCGCGAGACGGTGAATTTCGATCATATCGTGCGTCACTATTACTATAGCCACGATACGATCAACCCGCATCGGATTGTGCCGGTCACACCGGATTTGGATTTTGATGCGCCGCATGGGCGGGGCTGAGACGTCGTTGAAAACCGCGCCTTACGAGGCCGCTTTGCCGTAATGCTCGACCATGGCCGACAGATCCTCTGGGTCCACCTGTTTGGTGACAAAGGCACAAGCGTTGGCCGCGTGTTGAAAGATGGAACCGTCCGAGAAAAAACTGGCGTTGGTGGTAAATATCACCCGCGCGCTGGGGCAACGATAATTGGCATAATCTGCGATGGCAAAAGCGGAGCCATTCTCCAGAACCAAATCCAGAACAATCAGATCCGGGGCCTCTTGTTGCATGTGCGCAATCGCTGCGTCCTGCCCCGACACCAAAACCACCTTCATGCCCTGACGCTCAAGATGGCGCATCCAGATCCGCCCTAGGTCCGGGTTACTTTCAACAATCAATACCCGCATACTCTTCCTAAATCGTGACCACCAACTGAGCGCGTTTCGCACTGGCTACCCGACGTTAAACCTTGTGTAAGACACCCTTACGAACCCTTAAGATCAGGGTCAATCAAAGCCGCCGAAATAAGGGCGTGGGAAAAAGCTAAGATTTTAACTTGCACTCCGCCCGCGCTAAGGCAAAACAGAGCACATGACACATAAAGCCCCCACCTGGATCACCATCTGCGAAACCTGCAAATTGCCCGATTGGGCAGAGCGTGGGATGGATAAGACCGATGGCGAAATTCTGGCCGAAGCGATTGAACAGCGCGCCGCGGCCACCGGGATCAAAACCCGCCGCGTGGCCTGTACGATGGGCTGTGAACGCGCCTGTAACATCATCGTTCAGGGCGCGGGAAAAATCGGCTATTCCCTTGGAAAGTTTGACGGAAATGACGCGGACGCGGAGGCTATCGTAAGCTACGCCACACAACATGCCGCCTCTCCGTCTGGGCAGGTCCCGTTCCGCGACTGGCCGCAAGGCGTCAAGGGTCATTTCGTCTCCCGCCACTTGCCACCCCCCACCGATCCCGCCGAGGGCGCATGAGCCGGCACCGGGATCATGGTGGCGGTCTAGATGCCGCCGTGGCGCGGTTCGGCGGCGAGAAATCCGACTGGATCGACCTCTCCACCGGCATCAACCCAACTGCCTATTTGATAGGCGAAATGCCACCCAGTGCTTGGGAAACCTTGCCCGATGCCGCAGCCCAGGATTCGTTGATCCAAGCGGCGCGTGCCTATTGGAACGTCCCGCGCGGGGCCTCCATTTTGGCCGCACCCGGCGCCTCCGCCCTCATCGCCCGCTTGCCTGCGCTCTGGCCCAAAGCCCGCGTCGAGATCAGAACGCCAACCTATAACGAACATGCCGCCGCCTTTGAGGCACATGGCTGGACGTTGGACGGCACTGACCCGTCTGTTCAGGTCGCCGTTCATCCCAACAACCCGGACGGGCGGCTTTGGCGTGCGGATGAATTGACCGCGCCAATCACGATCATCGACGAAAGTTTTTGCGATGTGATGCCAGAGAAGAGCCATATTGAGCGCGTCACCGATGGGCGCACGATTGTACTCAAAAGTTTTGGCAAATTCTGGGGGCTGGCCGGTCTGCGGCTTGGCTTTGCCATTGGTGCGCCGGAGTGGATCAATCGCCTTTCGACCCTCACCGGCCCTTGGGCGGTTTCCGGCCCGGCGCTTGCGATTGGCACAAGGGCACTGAATGACCCGGATTGGGCGTTGCAGACACGGATCAATTTGGCACAGTCTTCGGCAAGAATGGACGATCTCATGCAAAATAAAGGCGCTAAATTGATTGGTGGGACAGATCTATTCCGTCTCTATGAGGTCGACAATGCCCGTGCCTTTCAGGATCATTTGGCCAAAGGTCGGGTTTGGTCGCGCATCTTTCCCTATTCCGACACTTGGGTCCGCCTCGGTCTGCCCGCCCCGGACCGTTGGGATCAATTTGAGGCCGCACTGTGACCACGGCTTTTGCGCTGTCTCTGGCTATGATCCTTGATGCGCTTATGGGCGAACCGAAATGGCTTTGGGACCGCCTGCCCCATCCTGCGGTGTTGATTGGCCGCCTCATTGGTTGGGCAGATCGGCGGATGAACCATGGGGATCGACGCAAGGCCAAAGGCGTGGCTTTGCTTCTTTCTTTGGTGGTGGGCAGTGGGGTTCTTGGTCTCATTCTGGACCAAATCCCCTTTGTAGACATCCTCTTGGGCGCAATTCTTTTGGCCCATAAATCATTAATCCAACATGTCAAAGCGGTGGCGCGCGCGCTTGACACCTCACTTGAGGCTGGTCGCGCGTCTGTGGCGATGATCGTTGGGCGCGACACAACCGACATGGACACACCCGCCGTGTCCCGCGCCGCCATCGAATCCGCCGCTGAAAATTTCTCAGACGGTGTGATCGCCCCCGCGTTTTGGTTTTTACTGCTCGGCCTACCCGGCATCCTGATCTACAAAGCCGTCAACACCGCCGACAGCATGATCGGCTATCGCACCGATCGGCATCGCGATTTCGGCTGGGCCTCGGCCCGGTGTGACGATCTTCTAAACCTGATCCCAGCGCGGCTCACCGCTGTGTTGCTGTTCCCATGGGGCAAGCCTTTGTCGCTTTGGCGGAGCATTACCACGGAGGCGCGTCGCCATCGCTCGCCCAATGCCGGTTGGCCCGAAGCCGCCCTGTCGCGCAGTCTGGGCGTGGCGCTTTCCGGTCCGCGCGCCTATCACGGCGAGATGCGTGACTACCCGTGGGTCAATCCAGACGGGCGCCCCAACGCCACTCCGCGCGACATCGACATGGCCTGCGCCCGTCTTTGGACCGCTTGGGCCTTTACTCTCGTCTGCGTCATCACGCTGTCATTTGCGTAACTTGCGCCTGATCGCTATCGTGGCGCACAACTCAATGTAAAAGGTAAACCCATGCGTTTTCTGAGCCTTGCTCTTGCCCTGACCTTCACCGCCCCTGCCGTCGCTGACGTCCCCTGCGGCGGGTCATTTCCCTCCTTTGTCGGTAAAATAAAATCCGAAGCCCTGTCCAAAGGCTATGACAAAGCCACGGTGGATCGGTTTTTCGCCTCCGCCCAGCAGACCCAATCGGTGCTCAAAGCCGACCGTGCACAGGGGTTTTTCCAAAAGCCGTTCATCGACTTTTCCCGCGCCGTGATCAGCCAAAACCGCATCGACAATGGCCGCAAATATTCGCAGCAATACAATGCCACCTTTGACCGCATCGCCCGCGACTACGGCGTCTCACGCGGCGTACTTTTGGCATTTTGGGCGCTGGAAACCGACTTTGGCCAGGTGCAGGGCGATTTTAACACGCTGAATGCGCTGATGACTTTGGGGCACGATTGTCGTCGTCCCGAATTGTTCCAACCGCAAATTCTGGCCGCACTTGAGCTTTACAAACATGGCGATTTCGACCCGACCACGACCAAAGGTGCCTGGGCCGGCGAAATCGGCATGGTGCAAATGTTGCCGAAAGACATCCTGCAAAACGGTGTAGATGGCGATGGCGATGGCCATGTCCGCCTGAAAACCTCGGCTCCTGATGCGTTGATGTCGGGTGCGAAAATGCTCAAACATTTGGGCTGGCGGGCGAATGAGCCGTGGCTGCAAGAGATTATTGTACCTGCCGATCTCGATTGGTCCAAAACCGGGCTCAACCACAAAATGACCGTGGCGCAATGGGCAAAGCTCGGCGTCAAGCCACGCGCTGGATCGCTCGGGCCCTCATCGCTTCAGGCCTCCGTGCTTTTGCCAATGGGTCGTAAAGGTCCGGCGTTTCTCGCCTATCCGAATTTCGAGGTCTATTTTGAGTGGAACAAGAGCTTTGTCTATGTGACCACTGCGGCCTATTTTGCCGCCCGCCTCGAAGGCGCACCAGTCTACAATGCGGGATCGCCTGAGACCGGATTATCCGATGGGCAAATGAAGCAGCTGCAACAAAAACTGCAAAGCCGGGGCCATGACGTGGGCGGCGTCGATGGCATTTTGGGTGAAAAGACCCGCGAGGCCGTACAGAAGGAGCAAGTGCGCCTTGGGATGCCCGCCGATGCTTGGCCGACGCCCGCGCTGCTGGGCAAGCTCTGATCATATAAACATCGAAAAATTGGCTTTGGTCGCCATAAATATCAAGCGACCAAAGCTTCTGCCTTTTTCAAATCCACCGACACAAGCTGGCTCACACCCTGTTCTTGCATGGTCACACCAAACAGACGATCCATCCGCGCCATTGTGACGGCGTGGTGGGTGATGACCAAAAACCGCGTGTCGGTGCGTTGGGTCATCTCGTCCAACATATCGCAAAACCGCGTGACGTTCGCATCGTCCAAAGGCGCATCGACCTCGTCCAACACACAGATCGGGGCCGGGTTGGCCATGAACACCGCAAAGATCAGCGCGAGGGCCGTAAGCGTCTGTTCCCCACCTGACAGAAGCGACAAGGTCGACAATTTCTTACCCGGCGGCTGGCACATGATCTCCAGCCCGGCCTCCAGCGGATCGTCGCTTTCCACCATCATCAACTTGGCTTCCCCACCGCCAAACAGATGGGTGAACAACATCGAAAAATTCTCGTTCACCTGTTCAAACGCGGTCAAAAGACGTTCGCGGCCTTCGCGGTTCAGCGAGGCAATCCCCGCGCGCAGGGTCTTGATCGCCTCTTCTAAATCTTGCTTTTCACTCACCAAACTGTCGTGCTCTTCGCGCACCTCCAAAGCGTCCTCTTCGGCCCGCAGGTTCACCGCCCCAAGGCTTTCGCGCAGACGTTTGAGACGGTTCACATCGACCTCGATTGCCTCATGCGGCGGGATCGTGTCGGGATCGACGTCCAGCTCCTCAAGCAGCGCAACGGGTGTGCTGTCCAACTCCTCGCGGATGCGTTCGACCGCCGCATCAACCATCTCGCGCGCGGCATCCCGACGCGCCTCGGAGGCCGCGCGGATTTCTCGCGCTTCCGAGGCCACGCGTTCCGCATCGCGTTCGGTTGTCACCGCATCGCGCAGCGCGGTTTCGCCGGACGCCAGAGCATCAGAAGCCTGCTGCCGACGGCTCTCGGCCTCGGCAATTTGTTCCAAAAGCGCCTCGCGTTTCTCAGCGATGTCCTCGGGTTGCGCCGATGCCTCAAACAGTTCCTCCTCAGAGGTCTCCTTGCGCGCCTGAAGCTCCGCCACCCGTTTCCCCGCGGTTTCAAGACGGTGCCGCCAACCAGACAACTCCTTGGTCACCTCTTGCGAGCGCCGGGTGCGCGCCTCGCCTTCTCGGCGAATCTCGTCATGTGACGAGCGTTTCGTCATCATGGTGATCCGCGCCGCTTCAACCGCGAGTTTGACCTCTTCGATATCTGAGCGCGCCGCACTCAGGTCCGGCAATTCCGACACGGTCTTTTCCGCCTCGCGCAACCGGACCTCTGCGCCGCGCGCATCCTCTTCGTGGCGGGACACGGCCAGCCCGAGGTTCTCGACCTTGCCCTCGGCCAAGGTGCGGTCATTTTCGGCACGAGACAGCGCGCGTGCGGCTTCTGACAGGGCGCGATCAGCGGCCCGGCGGGCTTCACGGGCGGCGTGGTCGGCCTCGCTCAACCGTGTCAATTCCGCCTTCAAATGCTCATGCGCCTGCCGCGCACCTGCCGCCTTGGCTTCGGCCGCCACGAGGTCCTGTTTGAACCCTTCCAATCGGTTGAGCTGTTGCAGGCGCAGAGCCGCCGTTGAGGGTGCATCCTCGGCCCCGGCACGATAGCCGTCCCAACGCCACATATCGCCCTCGACCGACACCAACCGTTGCCCCGGCTCCAAATCGGCCTGAAGACGCGGACCATCTTCGGCGCGCACAAGCCCGATCTGCGACAAGCGCCGCGCCAAAACCGCAGGGGCGGTGACATAGTCACTCAGCGGCTCCACGCCGTAGGGCAGGTCTTGTTCGTCCGCATAGTCTGGCAAAGTGACCCAACCGGAGGCTTGATAGGCCTCAATCGCGGGTTGGCGCAAATCATCCGACAGGGCGGCACCCAGCGCCTTTTCATAGCCAGAAGTCACGCGAATCAGATCAAGCACCTGCGTCCCCGCAGTCTGATCACGATCGAGCATCCGCCCCAAAGCCAGAACTTCGGCCTTGAGGGCACCCACCTCGCCTTCCGCCTCGGACCGCGCCGCACGCGCCGAGGATTCACGGGTCTGCGCTTCGGTCCGCGCCTCATCCGCCTCAATCAACGCCGCCTCGGTGTATTCCGCCCGCTCGCTGGCCTCGGCTTGTGCCTCCTCAGCCGTAGCCAACGCATCCGCTGAACGAAACAGCGTCGATTTCGCGTCTTCAACAGCCGCTTTGGCCCGGTCCGCATCGCCACGCGCCCGTTCCAAGGTCTTGCGATTGTCCTCGACCAAACGGTTTGCGGATTGATGACGCGCGGCCAGCCGGGCGACATCTTCGGTCATTTCGGTCAGCGTGGTTTCACGATCCGCCAGGATTTGACTGGCCTCGGACGCCTCCGCACTCGATTGTGTCAGACGAGGACCATGCCCCTCGGAGGCCTTGATCAGTTCCTTTTGCTCCCATTCAAGCCGCGCAATGGTTTCAACCGCATCGCGGTTGAGTTGCTCTTCGCGGGCCATGTCGGCGACCAATTGATCAATCCGGCGGGCCAGAGTTTCGATCATATCGCGGGCGCGTTTTTCCTCATCGGCCAGTTGATCGCGCGACACGGTGAGCCGCTGCAATACGGCACTGGCGATAGCCTCTTCTTCGCGAAGCGGCGGCAGGGCCAACTCTCTGGATTCGCGCTGTTTTCCGGCATCACGCGCGAGGCGTTCGGCCTCAGACGCCTGTTTGAGACGGATGCGCAACACATCCTCGGCCTCAACGCGGGCGTGGTCGGCATCGCGCCACCGGCGATAGTACAAAAGCCCCTCGGCCTGACGCAACTCAATACCGATCTCACGATAGCGCGCCGCCTGTCGCGCCTGACGCGCCAGTGAGGCCAATTGCGCCGCAAGCTGTTCAATCACATCATCGACGCGGGCCAAATTGGTTTCCGCGCCTTTGAGCTTCAACTCGGCCTCATGGCGCCGCTGATAGAGGCCGGAAATCCCCGCCGCTTCCTCAAGGATGCGCCGTCGCGAGGTTGGTTTGGCGTTGATCAATTCGGAAATCTGACCCTGACGCACCAGCGCCGGAGAATGCGCGCCGGTGGAGGCATCGGCGAACAACATCGACACATCGCGCGCCCGCACGTCCTTGGTGTTGACCTTATAGGCGGACCCTGCGTCGCGGGTGATCCGGCGAATGATTTCAACCGTGTCGCTCTCATTAAATCCAGAGGGGGCGAGGCGATCCGAGTTGTCGATCATCAACATGACTTCGGCGAAATTGCGCGCCGGGCGAGAGGCCGCGCCGGCAAAAATCACGTCTTCCATCCCCGCCCCGCGCATCGCCTTGGGACGGGTTTCCCCCATGACCCAGCGCAGCGCCTCAAGCAGATTGGATTTGCCACAACCATTCGGCCCGACAACCCCCGTCAGCCCATCCGCGATCACAAGATCGGTGGGGTCAACAAAACTTTTAAAGCCGTTGAGACGCAGGCGGGTGAAACGCAAATGGGGCCTCGGAGTTGATTCCTTTGTGGATAAAACTGTTTGGGACTGCGACGGATGTGTCAACCGGGTGACACCGACATCTGGGCGAAACACCCAAGTTATCCACAAAATATTGCGGTTTGGTGCTCACCTTCTCTGCGCATAGCCATAGAAAGTCTATGCAGAAGGTTAAAGCACTTGACCCAACACAAGCCAATGCGCCAAATAGGGGCGTTATGGTTCCCCATCACGACGCCAAGCGTTTAGGGGAGAAATGGGAATGTGGTGCGCGAGACCCAAATCGGGGCGCAAAACCACAGCCGCCCCCGCGACTGTAAGCGGTGAGTGCCCGTCGACATGCCACTGGAACACCCTGTTCTGGGAAGGTGACGAAGGCGCTTTGACCCGCGAGCCAGGAAACCTGCCGTGACCTCATACCAACCCGCCGTCGGGGATGACGGCCTAGGAGGACTTGTCGATGCATATCGAACCCGGAATCGTCACTGGCGCAAAAATTGCGCTGTCTTATGCCACTGCCGCTGGTGCTGGCCTCTACACTCTCAAACAATCCATCACCGCATTGAGCGAAAAAGGCGTGGCCTCTTTTGCGGCCCGCGCAGCGCTCTCAACAGCGGCTGTATTTACCTTTTTCCAAGTGCTGCCGCATCACGCGGTTGGCGTGTCTGAGGTCCATTTGATCCTCGGCTCCACGCTGTTCTTGCTGTTCGGTGCGGCCCCTGCCGCGCTTGGTTTGGCCCTTGGCCTTTTGGCGCAGGGCCTGTTCTTTGCCCCCTTCGATCTGCCGCAATACGGCATGAATGTCACCACCCTGCTCGTACCGCTCTTTGGCATCAAAGCCGTCGCAGAGCGCATTATCGCACCGGGCACCGCCTATGCCGATATCAGCTACAAGCAAGCCCTCGCACTCTCAACCACCTATCAAGCCGGGATCGTGGCATGGGTTGGTTTCTGGGCATTTTACGGCCAAGGGGTCTCCGCCACCACACTGGCCTCCGTCGGCACATTCGGTGCGGCTTACATGACCGTCATCTTGATCGAACCGTTGGTGGATTTGGCCGTTTTGGCCGGGGCAAAAACGATCAAAGGTCTGGGTAACTCCGGCCTCGTGTCGCCGCGCACCTTGGCCGCCTGAGACCGCTCATTTCAATGATTTCGCGCCGGGGCTCGGGACATCCTGTGGCCCCGGCGTTTTCATAAAGGACATCTAAAATGGCTGCGAAAATTCCAGCAACGGTTGTGACCGGCTTTCTTGGCGCGGGCAAAACCACTCTCATTCGTCACATGTTGGCCAACGCGGGTGGCAAACGCATCGCTTTGATTATCAACGAATTTGGTGATCTGGGCGTCGACGGTGACATCCTCAAAGGCTGTGGCGACGAGACCTGCACCGAGGACGACATCATGGAGCTTTCGAATGGCTGCATCTGCTGCACGGTCGCGGAGGATTTCATCCCGACGATGCAAAAACTATTGGAACGGGACAATAAACCCGACCATATCGTGATTGAAACATCCGGCCTCGCCCTGCCGCAACCTTTGGTGCGCGCGTTCAATTGGCCGGAGATTTCGACCAAAGTCACCGTCGATGGTGTGATCACCGTGGTGGATGGCAAGGCGGTTGATGAGGGCCGGTTCGCCCATAATGTCGCCGCCGTTGATGCCCAGCGCAAACTCGACGAAAACCTAGATCACGAAACCCCGCTCTCTGAGCTGTTCGAAGATCAAATCGCCTGTGCCGATATGATCGTAGTGAACAAAGCCGACCTTTTGGGCGAAGATCACGCCGACGCTTTGGTTGCCAAACTCAAAGGCGAGGCACGCGGCGGTGTTCAGGTTGTGCGCGCAAGCATGGGCGTGTTGCCGATTGATGTTTTGCTGGGTCAGGGAATCGGATCAGAGGGCGATATGGACGCACGCGGCGAGGTGCATCATCATCACCACGATGATGAGGACGACGATCACCACCATCATGATCATGACGAGTTTGAAAGCTTTGTCGTCACGCGCGGCGAGATCAAAGACCCCAAGGCCTTTGCCCGTCAAATCGCCGAGGTGATCCGCGCCCATGACATCCTGCGCCTCAAGGGATTCGTGGCGGTCGAGGGCAAACCGATGCGCCTCACCGTTCAGGCCGTTGGCCCCCGCGTCGATCACTATTTCGACCAACCCTTTGGCACCGCGCCGCGGGATACGCGGCTGGTCGTCATTGGCGAAGCGGGCCTTGATCGCCTGTCAATCGAGACCGCGCTGAGTGCCTAAATGATAAGAGAAAAGCGGCTTACTTGTCGCTTTTCTTTGCCTCAGCCGCCGCTTTCATCCGGGCCAAAAGCTCCGCCTTGGGCGTCTTTGTCCCATAGGGGTTTTTCGATGTCCCCTTGGCGTTATGTTCATCATGCTTCGGTGCGTTCTTGCCACGTTTTGGGGCGCCCATTTTACCATAATCCATTGAGGGGTCTCCTGAGAGTTTCCCCGCTCATGACGCAAGACGCGCGGTAAGACAAGGAAAGAGAAAGCGATGCACCTGCTCGCGGCCACCCCCGGCTCCATTGATGATGGCAAAGACGCGGTCGATCTGGGGCAAACCCCCGCCGATCTGGTGGTGATTTCCGCCGCAGATACCGAGCTTGCCCTGCTCTCAGAGGCACGCAGTACAATGGCTGCGCCCCCCGCGATGCGCTTGGCTTCGATGTTACATCTGCGTCACCCGATGTCGGTCGACATGCATCTGGATGACTGCGCCACCAAATCCAAACTGGTGATTGCACGGGTGCTCGGCGGATCGGGTTATTGGAAATACGGCTTGGAGCAATATGCCGCGCGGCTCTATGAGGCGGGCGTGCCTTTCGTCGCCCTGCCCGGTGATGACAAACCGGATGCGGAATTGGCCGCCTTGTCGACGATCCCGACAGAGGATTACCACCAACTTTGGGCCTATCTGACCGAAGGTGGCGCGGAAAATGCGGTGGCGTTCTTGACCTACGCGCGTGCCTTGGTCGACGGTGGCGACAGGCCCGGCCCCGCCAGACCGCTGTTGCGGGCAGGACTCTATTGGCCTGGCAATGGGATAGCTGACCTAGATCAGATAAAATCGCAGTGGCAAGAGGGTGCGCCCGTGGTACCGCTGATCTTTTATCGTGCTCTGGTACAGGGAGCGGGGCTTGCGCCGATAAACCGCTTGGTGAAGTCGCTGTTGCGCCAGGGGTTGAACCCGATGCCGATCTTTGTCGCCTCACTGAAAGATCCAATTTCTGCCGCCACATTAGAAGCGCTGTTTTTAGATGCGCCACCGGATGTCATTCTCAATTGCACCGCGTTTGCCGTCGGCACTCCCGAGGGCGGCGGCCCGGACAATCCCCTCGCCGCCCCCTTTGCCAATCAGGCCCCGGTGTTCCAAGTCGTGCTTGCGGGCTCATCGCATGAGGCATGGGACGAGGGCACAACCGGTTTGTCGGCCCGCGACATTGCGATGAACGTCGCCCTGCCCGAAATTGATGGTCGCATTCTGTCGCGCGCCATCTCATTCAAAGGGGAGGCCTATTTTGACGCCGCCACCGAATGCACCATCGCCACCTATCATGCGGACGGATCGCGCATTGCTTTTGTTGCGGAACTGGCCGCCCGCTGGGCCCATCTGCGCCGCGCCGACAAGGCAGACCGCAAACTGGCGCTGATCCTCGCCAACTATCCAAATAAGGATGGGCGTTTGGCCAATGGTGTTGGCCTCGACACACCCGCCGCCACGGTGAACACCCTCAAAGCGCTCTCCAGTCAGGGCTACTCAGTCGAGGGCGTACCGGATGACAGCGATGCCTTGATGCAGGCGATTTTGTCAGGTCCAACCAATTGGCTGACAGATCGCTCCATACGTGAGGGCGGTGTGCGCTTGTCACTCGATGCGTATAAAAGCGCATATAATTCTATCCCTTACGAGGCCCGGCAAGAGATTGAAGCGCGTTGGGGTCCCCCCGAAGACGATCCGTTTGTGGGGCAAGATGGCTTTGCGCTTTCTGTGCTACGTTATGGCAACGCGGTCGTCGGAATCCAGCCCGCGCGCGGGTATAACATTGACCCGACCGAGACCTATCACGCCCCTGACCTTGTGCCGCCACACAATTATCTGGCCTTCTACTTTTGGCTCCGTTTTGAATTTGGCGCCGACGCGTTGGTCCATATGGGCAAACATGGCAATCTCGAATGGCTGCCCGGCAAGGCGCTTGCGCTCTCGGAGACCTGTTATCCCGAGGTCATCATGGGACCGATGCCGCATCTTTATCCGTTTATCGTCAACGATCCGGGCGAGGGCACACAGGCCAAACGCCGCGCCCAAGCGGTGATCTTGGATCACCTCACCCCGCCTTTGACCCGTGCCGAAACCTACGGCCCACTGCGTGATCTTGAGGCTCTGGTGGACGAGTATTTCGAAGCCGCGGGCGTCGATCCGCGCCGCATCGCCAGCCTACGAAAAGAAATTTTGAGCCTCTCCTCCGTAACCGGACTGGACCACGACGTCGGCATGACCGGACGCGATGAGGACGGCGATCTGGCGAAACTTGATGCCTACCTGTGTGAACTGAAAGAAGCGCAAATCCGCGATGGGTTGCACATCTTTGGCACCGCTCCCGAAGGCCGTTTGGCGCGGGATTTGGGTCTGGCTTTGGTGCGTGTGCCTCGGGGCAACGGCACGGGGGCTGATGCCTCCTTTGTGCGGGCTTTGGCTCTGGATTTGGGCCTTAACTTTGATCCGCTCGACTGTGACATGGCCGCACCATGGGAGGGGCCGAAACCCAATTGCCTGACTAAAGTCAGCAATTCAAATTGGCGCAGTCATGGCGACACCGTTGAGCGATTGGAGCTGTTGTGTGCAACCCTTTTAGATGAGCAAGCTGACGCCCCCGGCCCTGCCTCAGCTTTGGTGTTGGCGCATCTGCGCGATACCGTTTTGCCCACGGTGACGGCCTGTGGCCCCGCCGAGATGTCCGCGCTTTTAACCGGTCTTGACGGTCGGTTTATTCCCCCCGGCCCCTCAGGTGCCCCCACACGCGGGCGGTTGGATGTTCTGCCCACCGGGCGCAACTTTTTCTCTGTCGATGCCCGCGCCGTGCCAACACAGACCGCATGGCAACTCGGGTGGAAATCGGCCAATCTTTTGATTGAACGGCATTTGCAGGACCAAGGCGACTGGCCGCGCGCGATGTTGGTCACTGCTTGGGGCACCGCCAATATGCGCACGGGCGGAGACGACATTGCGCAGGCTTTGGCGCTGATGGGGGTCAAGCCGACATGGGATGCGATGTCGCGCCGCGTCACCGGGTTTGAAATCCTACCGGCTTCGGTTTTGGGCCGTCCGCGCGTGGATGTGACGCTCAGGGTTTCCGGCTTTTTCCGCGATGCCTTTCCGCAACTGATCGCGCTGGTCGATAGTGCTGCGCGCGCGGTTCAGGCCTTGGACGAATCTGATGCGGACAATCCCGCCGCAGCGCGGGCGCGCAGGGGCGCAAGCACGGCGCGGGTGTTTGGATCAAAACCCGGTGCTTACGGCGCAGGACTTCAGGCAATGATCGACGAGAGGATTTGGGACAACCGATCCGATCTGGCCGATGCCTATTTGGAATGGGGCGGCTATACCTATGGCGCGGGACAAGAGGGCGTGAAGGATCGCGCCGGATTTGCCGCACGCCTGTCCGAAGTCGAAGCCATCGTGCAAAACCAAGACAACCGCGAGCACGACCTGTTGGACAGTGACGATTACTACCAATTTGAGGGTGGTGCAGCGGCAGCGGTCGCGACATTACAGGGGCAAGATCGACCGATCTATCACAACGACCATTCCCGCCCCGAACGCCCGGTGATCCGCACATTGGACGAAGAAATCGGCCGGGTGATCCGCTCGCGCGTGGTCAATCCGAAATGGATCGACGGGGTCAAACGCCATGGCTACAAGGGCGCCTTTGAAATCGCCGCCACGGTCGATTACCTCTTTGCCTTTTCGGCCACGACCCATGCGGTCAAGGACCACCATTTCGATCACGTATACGGCGCCTTCATTGAGGATAACGTGACCCGCACATTTATTGCGGATCACAACGCGCCTGCGCTCAAAGAGATCGCAGAGCGGCTTTTGGAGGCCATAGAACGTGGGCTTTGGCAGCCTCGATCCAATTCAGCCCGCGCACTGTTGGAGGGACTCGCATGATCCCGGAACGGATTTTGGCACATGATCCCCGACTTCCGGAGGTTTTGCGGCTGATCCAAACGGAATTTGCCGATATGGATGGGCGGGTTGATCCCCCGTCCTCGATGCATCGCCTCACGTTGGGCTCGATTGCGCAAGAGGCCGAGATGCATGAAATCTGGGCCATGGGCTCGCCGCCCGTTGCTGTGTGATCCTGACGCCAAAGCCCGGGCGGCTGTATATCGGCAAGCTTGCGGTGGCAAAGTCTCAGCGTGGACAGGGGCTTGCCCGTGATCTCATGCATCATGCCGAAGTGCGGGCTTTGGACTTGGGGTTTGCGGTTTTGGAGCTTCAGACGCGGGTGGAATTGGTCGAAAACCACGCCACCTTCCGCGCCTTGGGCTTTGAGGAGTGTGGGCGTACGGCACATGTCGGATATGATCGACCCACCTCGATCACGTTCCAAAAACGCCTCAGCGCCACCGCCAAGGTTTGATGTTACAGGTCCCCGCGACCCACTCTTTGGCCGCAGTCCCTGTGCTACACTCCAACTGCCCCTTGGACATGGCCTGATCCCCCACAAACGTTCCCTTTTTGAGGGCACAGCCCGTCACCAGAACCGCAGCTTCTTCCATTTCCAACAGAATTTGCAGGCGTGAAGGCGGCGGGAACACCATGTTCACCCGATGTACCTCGACACAATTTCGGGTCTCTTCGGTGTAGACGCGGTAGGTATTTCCGCCCAGTTCGACGGAGGAAAACCCTGCGCGGGAGTAGCCCAAGGCTGGGCTGTCGGCGACACATGCGGGGAAGATCAAAAACGGCAGAAGGGTGAGGACGTGTTTCATCCGCCCAGATTGGCCGGACATGGTTAACAGAGCGTTAAACGTCCCTATCAAACGCAATCACACAGCATAGAGAGCTAAAACGACTGCGTGTCGCCTCGTTTGGGGTCCAAAAGGTTCGAGGGGCCAGATTCCAGCACTTCAACCTCATCCCCAAGCACAATGCTGCCCGGCTCTTCGACCACAAGATTTTGACCAAAGATAATTTTTCCGGTCACTGCCCGGTGAATACGGCGCAGCGTTGCCAACGGTTCGTTGCGATGGGTCTGCTCGCCGGTGCTTGGGTCCTGCGTGACCATGACACACCGCTCACAGGGCTTGACCACACGGAAAATCGTCGACCCGATGCGGATCACTTTCCATGTGTCTTCGGACCACGGTTCAATATCGCCACCGACAACAACATTTGGGCGAAAACGGCGCATTTCGACGGGGGTTTCAAGCTCCGCATTGAGTTCGGCCAGCGAGGCTTGCGTGGTCAAAAGCACGGGAAACCCGTCAGACAGTGCCGTGAAATGATCACCCGGCGCATAGGCGCGATCCACGACACGCTGTGCCGTGTCAGGAAAATAGACCAGCCTCACTTCGCGTTCGAGCGCGGAGGAGAGGAAATGCGAAGCGTAGTTGCCAGCATCCTCAACCCCATCAATCCCGGTCGAAAACACTTTGACCTTACAGGGCGCGCCGGACGGAATCGGAATATCAAAACGGTCACTTTCAAAGGAGATCGAAATTCCATGTGGCGTGGTCACCGCGCTCAAATGCGCCAACCGTGGCAACTCCCGGCGGGTCGCAACCACGCCATTGGCATAAACCACAGCCCAGCGCCGGTCGCCTTCAACCCCCAAACCACGCACCTCAGCCGCGGCCATATCTGTGCCGCTGACGCTTTTGACAGGGTAGGTTGTGATGCGTGCAAGTTTCATTGGCTCCTCGGTCGCCGGTTCAAGATTGGCCCACTCATAAGTGATTCGTCCACGAAAGAGCAGTTGGCTCAAAAGACAGGCGCGCGCATGCTATTTGGCTGCGCCATGCGCCCCCGACTCAACTGTAAATCGCTCCCCTTAACCCTACGCCAATTTGGCTGCGCACAAAACGCTCCGCGACCAAAACCTGCGCAATTCGTATTCTCCGCCCTCCTAAAGTACACGTTCTTAGGGAGCGGCCTTTTTCTTGCGTCCGGCGTCTTGCATCCGGCCATCCCCGCTTGCAGCCCTTAGCCCGCGCTGCGATGATGCCCTTTGACGCGAAAGCAAAACAAAGGGCGCGACATGATCCTACATTTCGGACTGTTTTTGGGCTTTCAGCTTGTCGGAGAAACAATCGCACGGATTTTTGCATTGCGCTTACCCGGCCCAGTGATTGGCATGATCCTTTTGGCGGTTCTGCTTTTGACGCGCCCCAAAATCGGCACAGCCATTGAGAAAACCGCGACCGGATTTTTATCGCATCTGTCCTTGCTTTATGTGCCTGCGGGCGTCGGCATCGTGCAATATCTTGATCAAGTGTCTGAAATCGGCCTGCCTTTGGCCGTGGCTCTTGTCGGCTCGACTGTTCTGGCCATTGCTGCGGGTGCTCTGACATTCAAATACGTCAACCGCCTGCTGGGTGTCGCCGATGAGACGCCGCTATGACCGACATTCTCGACATTTGGAGCTATCTGGCCGAGGGGCAATTGCTTTGGCTCACGCTGACGCTTATGGCCTATTTGGTGGGTGATGGCTGTTTTCGCCTTGCCGGGCGCAAACCCTTTGTGAACCCGGTGTTGATCGCGATGATCCTGTTAACCGTGCTGTTGAAGGTCACCGGCACCTCGTATGCGATCTATTTTGAAGGCGCGCAATTCGTCCATTTCATGCTCGGCCCGGCCACCGTCGCCCTTGCCGTGCCGCTGTGGTCCAATTGGCAAAAGGTCAAAAACGCTGCCGTGCCGATGATCGCAGCCCTTCTCGTGGGAGCCTTTGTCGCCATGGGGTCGGCTGTGGCAATCGGCGCCGCCTGTGGGCTACGCGGCGATGTGCTTTTGTCGCTGGTGCCCAAATCCGCCACCTCCCCGGTCGCCATTGGCGTGGCCGAGGCCATCGGCGGCTTGCCAACCCTCACCGTCGCCTTGGTGCTGATCACTGGGGTGATCGGCGCGGTGGTGACAACACCTTTGCTCAACACCATCGGCGTACGCGACTACCGCGCGCGCGGGTTTGCCACAGGGGTAGCCGCCCATGGCATCGGCACCGCGCGGGCCTTTCAGGTCCACGGCACCGCAGGGGCGTTTGCCGGGATCGGCATGGTCCTAAACGCCATTCTCACAGCGCTTCTTGCGCCGCTTTTTGTCCAACTCTTTATGTAAATGGAGGTCCCTATGGTTGACCAATCCGACAGTGAACGCCACGCCAGCAAAATGGCCAAGAAAAAGGCCGCGCGCGATAAAATCATGGCCACCAAGACCGATCAAAAGGGCCTGATCATCATCCATACGGGCAAGGGCAAAGGCAAATCCTCAGCCGCCTTCGGGATGATTTTCCGCTGTATCGCCCATGACATGAAATCCGCCGTGGTACAGTTCATCAAAGGGGGGATGGACTGCGGCGAACGCGATCTGATCACCGCCAAATTCGCCGATCTGTGCGAGTTTTATACGATGGGCGAGGGCTTTACCTGGGAAACCCAAAACAAAGAGCGCGACATCGAAATGGCGCAGGCCGCTTGGGAAAAGGCCAAAGAATTGATCCGCAATCCCGAGAATAAAATGGTGCTTTTGGATGAGATCAACATCGCGCTGCGCTATGATTATATCGACGTCAACGATGTGGTGGCATTTCTGAGCACCGAAAAACCGCCGCTCACCCATGTCGTTCTGACAGGACGAAATGCCAAAGACGAACTCATCGAAATAGCCGATCTGGTGACTGAAATGGAGCTGGTGAAACACCCGTTCCGCTCTGGCATCAAAGCCCAAATTGGCGTGGAATATTAAACTCGATGGCCCTCACGTTTCTCGGCATCTGATGCACGACCAGAGGGCCGTGGCGTCAAAGTGAGGCTTCGACCTTAAACTCATCTGGGATCGTATCGCGCCCCTCCAGCACAAGATCCATCAGCACTTTGGCCGCCATTGGCGCCATGCCAAAGCCGATTTTAAAGCCGCCATTGGCGATGAAATGGCCGGGGCGATCGGGCCAGGCCCCCAACATCGGCGCGCGCGATTTGGCACGGGGCCGCACCCCGGCCCACCGTCGGAGTTCACGCCCCTCGCGCAGGGCCGGGATCAACGCTCGCGCCCGCTCTAACAATGCATCTGCCTGTTCATCGGTCTGGTCAGAACTGTCAAAAATCCGCTCCGAGGTCGATCCAATCGCCGTCGTGCCGTCTGCGTGCGGGATCACATGCAGGCTTTCCCCATAAAGCTGCGGCGCATCGTTCAGAGCCAAATCCAGCAGGATCGCCTGTCCTTTGACCCCATTGCCAACCTCACGCCCAAAGGCCGCGTTCAAATCCTTCAGCCCCCACCAGCCGCTGGCATGGACTACAGCGCCCTCAACCGTACCCTCGCGCACAACCTCTCCGCCCAGCGCCGTGATCGCCGCCGCCAGCGCCGCGCAAGCGCGCCACGGGTTCAGCCGCGCGGAGAGGGTGTCGTGGATCAGATAGCCAGTGGGGCTGATCGGGGCCCAATATCCGGTCTCGCCTTGGCTGATGACCTGCCACAGGGCCTTGCCTTGCCACAGCGTTTTTGCCTGTTCCGCGCGCTCATGGGCGAGGCTCAATTGACGCGCATCCGCGATGGCCTGAACCCGCCCCATCGAACCATACCCCGACGAGACACCGCCAATGTCTTCGACCTCCGTCCAATGGGTCCGCGCCATGATCAGGCTTTGAAATTGAAACTCTTTTTTCGCATTCCAGCGCTCCGGCGTATGCGGGGCCAACGCGCCGACAACACCACCGGAGGAGCCAAACCCAACGCCGTTGGGATCAATCACCCGCACCTTTGCACCACGCTTCGCCGCTTCATAGGCGCAGGACAGGCCAAAGGCCCCGGCCCCGTAAATGGTGATCTCTGCTGTGCCCATGTGCGCAATTATCCATTGTACTCGCGCGCGCCGATCTTCATGGTCGCGCGTAATCAATCCTTTCATAAGCCATCCCATGACTGACCACCAGACAGCCCAAATCGAATGGCGCGACGGAACCATTCCCGTCTCGACCCGCTTTGACGATCCGTATTTCTCGCTCGCTTCCGGGCTTGAGGAAACGCGGCATGTGTTCCTGGCGGGCAATGACTTGCCAGCACGACTGTGCGATGGGTTTCATGTGGCGGAGTTGGGCTTTGGCACCGGATTGAATATGCTCGCCTTAGCGCTGATTTGGAACGGGCCGGGCGTGGTGCGGTTTACCTCCTTTGAGGCCTTTCCGATGGACAGCGCCGACATTGCCACGGCACTCAATGCCTTTCCCGAAGCCCGCGCCATCGCCGATCCGTTCCTGATGGCATGGGGCACAGGCGCGCGGCAGTTTCGGTTGGGCCAGATCGAGGTAGACGTCAAAATCGGCGATGCCCGCGACACGCTGCGCGCATGGGACGGATGGGCCGACGCGTGGTTTTTGGACGGGTTTTCACCCGCGAAAAACCCCGAACTTTGGGGCGAAGACATCATGACCGACGTCGGTCGTCACACCGCGCCAAACGGCACATTCGCGACCTATACGGCGGCCGGGCATGTGCGGCAAAAACTCACCGATGCCGGGTTCACCGTATCGCGTGTTCCCGGCCATGGCCGCAAACGTCATATGAGCATCGGGGTAAAATCATGAGCATCACCAAATCAGAGACCAACCCCCGCCTTGGCGTCTTGCTCATGGTGCTCACCATGTTCATTTTCGCCATGCAGGACGGTATTTCCCGTCACCTCGCTGGCGAATACAATGTCTATATGGTCCTGATGATCCGCTACTGGGTCTTCGCGGGCTTTGTGATCTTGTGGTCGATGCGTGCGCAGGGCGGCTTGCGCCGGGCCATGCGCAGCGCCCAGCCCAAATTGCAATTCTTTCGCGGCGCGATCTTGGCCGTTGAGGTCATCATCATGGTGATCGGCTTTGTCAAACTTGGCCTGGTGGAAAGCCATGCAATGTTTGCCTCTTACCCGCTGATCATCACCGCCCTGTCTGCTCCGATCCTGGGCGAAAAGGTCGGTTGGCGGCGTTGGCTTTTGGTGCTGATCGGCTTTGTCGGCGTGTTGATCATCCTCAATCCCGGCGGCGGCGTCATGTCCCCCGCTGCAATCTTCCCACTTGCCTCTGCGGTCTTGTTTGCGCTCTACGGCCTGCTCAACCGCTATGTCGCGCGCAAAGACCCCTCGTCGGTGACCTTCTTTTACACCGGGATCGCAGGGGCGGTGGTCACGACCTTGATCGGCATGTGGCATTGGGAGGCGATGACCTTGACCGATTGGGCGTGGATGGGATTGCTCTGCGCGACCTCGACCACGGGGCATTATTTGTTGATCCGCGCCTATGAGCTGTCCGAGGCCTCAGCGATCCAACCGCTGGCCTATTTCCAACTGGCGTTTGCGTCCATTTTGGGAGTGGTGGTGTTTGGCGACGCGGTGCGGATCAATGTCGCGGTGGGGGCCAGCCTTGTGGTCGCCGCCGGGATATTCACCTTTTTGCGCAGTCAAATGAAGAGCCGCAACCGCGCTTGAGTCGCTTTACCTTGACGCCAAATCTTTGGACAGGGTGATTGGCCCGGTCTCACCATGCAAACGCGCCCGGTAAACAGGCAGGCTTTCCGCCACCCGCATCACGTAATTCTGCGTCTCTCGAAAGGGGAGATGTTCGATCCAATCCACCGGATCGACCTTGCCCCCACGCGGATCACCAAACCGCGTGATCCAATCGCGCGCGCGCGACGGACCGGCGTTATATCCAACCGCGATGAGTGGAATGTTATGGCCGAATTCCTCTTCGAGCTGTGCCAGATAGGCCGAGCCAAGCCGCGCATTGAGGATCGGATCATCAAGCTGGGCTTCTTCAAAGCCCGTAATGCCCAATTTCTCCGCCATAGCCGCCCCGGTACGCGGCATCAATTGCATCAGCCCACGCGCGCCCACACCGGAGCGCGCTTTCGGATAAAATTCGCTTTCACGCCGGGCAATTGCCATGGCCAGCTCCGGCTCCACCGGTAAATCTGCCTGTGCCATGGCATGAAGCGGATAATAGGCCCGGTTCAACACAATGCCCTGATCGGCGGCAAATTTCGCCACCAACACCGCCAAGTAAGGATCAAGATCCAGCGCCATGTCGCCCAGCTGGCCCAATTCCTGCGGAGAAAGGCTTTCGCCCAAATGGCGCAGGAATCGCGCGGCCAAGGGCGCATCCCCGGCCTCATCCAACAACACGGCGGCTTTGAGCACCGAAGAGCCCATAAACGCCGCCTGTTTGTAATCGGCAAAACGCAGCTCCCCGGTCAGGGCCGGATCAAGGCTTCGGCCAATTTTCTCCGCCGACAACAGGCCGTAAAACGCGGTCTGAAACTGCGCACCAAAGGCATAGGCAGCGGCGGCATCATCTGCGGCCCCCATCGCCTCCAAGGCGCGGCCTTCCCAATAGCCCGCCCGCCCCAAAGAGATCGGCGTGCTCACAGACACCCGGAAGCGATTGAAATGATCGAGTGCCAGCGCCGGGTCATCCAGATAGCGCAGAGCGATATAGCCCGACAACCATTCGAGATCGGCGTAATGGTCCTCCTCTGCGCTCAGCCCATGGCGGGAGGCGGCGGCATAGGCGATTTGCGCCTTGCCATCGCGCATCATTTGCCGCGCCAAAGTGCGGCGACGGTTGCCCCAGTCTTCGGGATTGCCCAAACCATCGCGCCCGGTGGAGCGTTGCAGCAAAAGCGTCATCGCATCCTCATTGCGCCCACGCCGCACGCGCCATTCAAACCGCGCATGGGCCAGGACCGGATGGTCAGCCAGCGCCCCCGGCACCTCGGCCAGCGCCGCATCCACGCCCGCCTCATCGCGCATCAATTTGCGCGTGGCGGCGATCAATTTGTCCCATCCGGTCGGCAAACGCGGGATCATCCGCGCGGCATCGTCAAACCGCTCGGCCCATAA
Organism: Roseobacter sp. TSBP12; assembly: GCF_009129705.1. Lineage (NCBI taxonomy): Bacteria > Pseudomonadati > Pseudomonadota > Alphaproteobacteria > Rhodobacterales > Roseobacteraceae > Roseobacter > Roseobacter sp. TSBP12. The sequence goes on along the minus strand of NZ_PYIB01000026.1, from coordinate 222,209 downwards.
CAACATCTCGGTGCGTGCAACATGGTGCGGTGCCAAAATTGAGGCATAGCGCGCCGCCAACCCCTCTTCGGATTTGGCATCCATCGGCAATGTGTTCCACACCAGAACCGTTTGCGCCTGTGCATCGGCATTCATGCCACGGGCCTCATAGGCCGAAATCATCCGCACCGCGCCCACGCCTGTTTGCGGCGGATAAGCATTAAGATAATCTAAAACCGCACTTGGCTCGGCATCTGCCGGGATCGTCGCCTCGCCTTTTTCGGCCAAAAGCGGCAGACCCGGCCAATCGGGGTTGCGCTTTAAAAAGCTCTGATACTCGGCGAAACTCCCCCGCCCTGCGCGCAACCGGTTCCATTCAATGATGTCGACCCCAACGCCCTGCGCCTCGCTCTTGGCCAGATTCCAATCGCCGGACCACTGCGCCTCATAGGCGCGCACCAACGCGTCCGATTGCGGTGACGCATCGGCGGGAAGGGCAAAAAATAAAGATATTCCAAAGGCGTAAACAGCCTTTGCCGGGAGGAAACGGTGCATGATATGGTCTAAGTCTTTTGAGGCTGCTCGGGCTTTTGCCTATAGCTTAACAACCGCACAATCCGCAGCAATACTGATTCTTGGCATTGGCTGCGAACACGGCTAGTTTCCGCCGGACAATTCACGGGCGACTCACGCCCAATTTATCCAAAGACGAAAAGGAGCGTTCGATGTTCAAAGGATCCATTCCTGCACTGGTGACGCCGTTTAAAGACGGCAAACTGGATGTCGAGACGCTCAAGACCCTCGTTGAGTGGCATATCGAACAGGGGTCAAACGGGCTTGTTCCGGTGGGCACCACGGGCGAATCCCCGACGCTGAGCCATGACGAACACAAACGCGTGATCGAGATCGTGGTGGAAACCGCTGCGGGCCGCATTCCGGTGATTGCGGGCGCGGGGTCGAACAACACAGTCGAGGGCATCGGTTTTATCGAACATGCCGCCAAAGTGGGGGCCGACGCCGCCCTCGTGGTCACGCCCTATTATAACAAGCCGACGCAAAGAGGCCTGATCGCGCATTTCACCGCCATGCACGATGCCGCCGATCTGCCCATCGTGATTTACAATATTCCGGGCCGCTCGGTGATCGACATGACGCCTGCGACCATGGGCGAATTGGCAAAATTGCCGCGTATCATCGGCGTCAAGGATGCCACCGGCGATCTGTCACGCGTGCCAAAAACCCGCCTGGCCTGTGGCACCGATTTTGTTCAGCTCTCCGGCGAAGATGCCACCGCGCTTGGCTTTAACGCCCATGGCGGCGTCGGCTGTATTTCCGTGACCGCCAACGTTGCGCCGAAACTTTGCGCCCAGATGCAGGCGGCCACTTTGGCCGGCGATTACGCCACGGCTTTGGAGATCACCGACACGTTGATGCCATTGCATATCGCGATCTTTGCCGAACCCGGCGTGGTCGGCGCAAAATATGCCCTGTCACTTTTGGGCCTGTGCTCAGACGAGGTGCGTTTGCCGCTGACCCCGCTTTATGAGGACACAAAAGACCTGATCAAAGAGGCGATGGAACACGCTGGTTTGCTCTAACCATCCTCACATTCTCACAACAAAAGGGGCCTTTCGAGGCCCCTTTTTGCATCAAATTCGATGGCGGCTTTCCAATTGGTTGCGCCGCACATGGCGCAGCACCTCCATCAACAGCGCCGTCATCATCCCGATGTTCAACAACCCGTTGGTCGCCGCCATTCCGGACAAAAGCCGCCATTCCTCCGGCAACAAAAGATCGCCAAAGCCCAGCGTGGTGAAGGCCACGAGCGAGAAATACAGCGCCTCTTCGAAATGGGCAAACAGGCCGATCATGCGAAAGGCAATCGCCCAAATCCACACGCCCGCCGTGATCATCCACAACACCGCGACCACCGCCGCCATCAGCACCAGCGCCAATTTCGGTCCATGCGGTTCGCGGGTCAGCCAATTATGCGCCCGTTGTAGTACCAGTTCGAGCAGCAAGAACCCCAAGGCGGCAACAAAAACCGACAGGACGATCAGGCCCGTGCCTACGAAAATCTGAAGAAACATCTGTGCTCCAAGCCGAATTCATACCGAATTTCGGCGAACTTGGCAGAATTGAGCCACGCAGGCCAGTGGACAGATCGCCTCTGAGTGCTTATCTGACGCTCTACCATGGCCAATAAAAAACAAACACCCGAAGAAAAGAACTACAAGGTCATCGCCGAAAATCGGCGGGCCCGCTATGACTATGCCATCGAGAATGACATAGAATGCGGCATTGTATTGACTGGTTCCGAGGTCAAATCCATGCGGACCGGCCAAACCAACATCGCCGAAAGCTACGCCTCGGTCGATGATGGCGAGCTTTGGCTGACCAATTCCTACATCGCGCCCTATCAACAGGCGATGTTCCCGCATGAAGAACGCCGCAAGCGCAAACTTTTGGTTTCGAAACGCGAATTGGCACGCCTTTGGCAGGCCACAGGGCGGCAGGGCATGACGCTTGTCCCTTTGGTGATGTATTTCAACCATAAGGGCCGTGTTAAAATCAAACTCGGCATCGCCAAGGGCAAAAAGAACCACGACAAACGCGCCACCGAAGCGGAGCGCGATTGGGGTCGGCAAAAACAGCGGTTGCTGCGTCACGGCGATTGATCCACCGACCTGCCTGCGCGCGCTGACGTAGCGTTCTGGCGGGAAAATCTCCGAAAATCTCCCCTGAAAGGCCCCGCCTCGGCCTGCCATATTATCGTCCACAACGAACAGATTTGCGCGGTGCCGGTCTGACAAAAGGACGTTTTGAATATGGAACAGCTCATTATGTCGCTCGTGGCAGGGGCCGTTGGCGGCAACGTCGGGGGCGCTGCTCTTAAAAACCTGAGCTTGGGCACTTTGGGCAATTCCTTGGCTGGGATCGTCGGCGGTGGCCTTGGCGGTCAACTCCTTGCCATGCTTGGCGCAGGTGGCATGGGGGACGTGGTTGCAGGGGCTTCCGGCCTTGATATCGGCGCGCTGGTGCAACAAGCCGCAGGCGGTGGTGTCGGTGGCGTCATCGTGATGGCCATCGTGGGGCTGATCAAAAACAAGATGGCCTAAAACGAGGTCGCGTTGGCACGAGTCATCCAGTGTTACGGGTTTTCTATCGGTACGAGTGTCTCTGGTTTCAAGTGTCGTGCAGTTATGAGTATCAGGTCAAACTGACCTTGGGGGCCTTGTGCCCCCTTTTTTTATGTCCACATGCGGACCAGCCGGGTACATCGCTTGCATGGTCCCAACTGGGCCTGTATGGCAGAAGACGTCACCCCAAAAAGGTCGCACCATGCCCGACAGTGATCCAAAAACCCTAGTTTCCACAGAGTGGCTTGCCGAGCATCTTAAGGCGCCCGAACTTCGTCTTATTGACGCAAGCTGGTACATGCCCGCCGATAATCGCGATTGCCGGTCCGAATATGAGGCCGAGCACATCCCCGGCGCCCGGTTTGTCGATGTCGATGAGGTCGCGGACCTGCGCTCTGATCTGCCGCATATGCTACCGCCCGTTGAAAAATTCATGTCCCGGATGCGCGAGCTTGGCATCGGTGATGGTCATCAGGTTGTGGTTTATGACACCGCAGGCGTGTTTTCCGCGCCGCGCGTGTGGTGGATGTTCAAATATTTCGGCCAAGACAATGTGGCCGTGCTTGATGGCGGGTTGCCGAAATGGAAGGCCGAGGGCCATCCCGTGACGGCCGAGCCGCCGACCATCCGCGACCGCCATATGATCACCGAGATTCGACCCGAACTGCTGCGCGACGTGACACAGGTCGCGGCCTCCTCGAAGCTGGGCGATTACACGATCATTGATGCGCGCTCTGCCGCACGGTTCAAAGGCGAGGCCCCTGAGCCCCGGCCCGGTCTGCGCTCCGGCCATATTCCGAATTCCCGCAACGTGCCCTTTCAGGAGCTTTTGACCCCGCAGGCACGTTGAAATCCACGGACGATCTTCGTGCGGTGTTCATGGGCGCGGGGGTCGATCTTGCTAAACCGGCGATCACCACCTGTGGGTCGGGGATAACCGCCGCCATTTTGGGCCTCGCGCTCACCCGTCTTGGGGCGACTTTCTCGCTTTATGACGGCTCTTGGGCAGAATGGGGCATGTACGGCGACCTGCGTGTCGCAACTGGAGAAGCGTAATGCTGAGCACTCTGAAACCGCAACCTGCGGATAAAATCCTCGAACTGATGGCGCTGTATCGCGACGATCCGCGCGACACTAAAATCGACCTTGGCGTTGGCATTTATAAAAACGCCGATGGCGAAACCCCGGTGATGCGGGCGATCAAAGCCGCCGAAAAGCAGCTTTGGGACGTCGAGACCACCAAAAAATACACCGCCCTGTCTGGCGATCCGGCCTTTGGTGCGGCGATGAAAACGCTGGTTTTGGCGGACAGCGTCGATCACGCCCGCGTCGGCGCGATTGCGACGCCGGGCGGCACCGGCGCGATCCGCCAAGCGTTTGAATTGGCGAAACTGGTGAACCCGGATGTGACCATCTGGACCTCGAACCCGACCTGGCCGAACCATGTGTCGATCATCAAATTCATGGGGCTGACCAACAAGTCCTACGCCTATTTCGACGAGGCCAATTGCACCGTCGATTTCGACGCGATGATGGAGAGCCTCAAAGAGGTGAAATCCGGCGACGTGGTGTTGTTGCATGGCTGCTGTCACAACCCAACCGGCGCCAATTTGACGCTCGAACAATTCGATCTGGTGGCCGACTTGATCCTTGAGAAAGGCGCGATGGCGCTGGTCGATATTGCTTACCAAGGCTTTGGCGACGGTCTTGAAGAAGACGCCGCAGCGACCCGTCTTTTGGCCGCAAAACTGCCGGAAATGCTGATCGCGTCGAGCTGTTCGAAAAACTTCGGGATTTACCGCGAGCGCACCGGCTGTCTCATGGCAATCTCCGAGAAGGCCGAACAGACCGCCGTGACCCAAGGCACGTTGAACTTTCTCAACCGTCAAAACTATTCCTTCCCGCCCGATCACGGCGCGCGGTTGGTGACGATGATCTTGGGTGATGCGGCGTTGAAAGCCGATTGGATGGCGGAACTTGAAGAGGTCCGTTTGGGCATGTTGGGGCTGCGCACGCAACTCGCCGATGAACTGCGCCGTCTGACCAATTCGGATCGGTTCGACTTCATCGCCAAACACCGCGGCATGTTCTCCCGCATCGGGGCGACACCCGAAGAGGTTTTGAAACTGCGCGAAGACTACGGCATCTACATGGTCGGGGATTCGCGTTTGAACATCGCCGGGTTGAACGCCGAAACGGTGCCGATTCTGGCGGCGGCTGTGGCGAAGATCTGCAAATAATCCGCGGGCCTGATCGCGATACGACATCCAAGAGCGCGCCTGCGGGGGCGCTCTTTTTTTCGTGGGTCGGCCCCGCAGAGCCGATTGCGAACTGTCACACTGGACACACTTTCAAAGATCATAATCACACCTATCTATATACCAGACTGTTCAATTCTCCCTTCCAAAGGACTCAGCATGAAAACCGAAACTGTAGACGGCGTGGCTTTTGAAACTTGGACCGTGGAGGAGGTGCAAAAGGCCTTTGACGCCAATGACATCGTCCTGATCGACGTGCGCACACCGCAAGAATATATGTTTGAGCATATCGAAGGCGCGCTGTTGTTTCCGATGTCGTTTTTCGCCGCCGACAAACTCCCGAGCCAAGACGGCAAACGGATCGTGTTCCATTGTGGCTCCGGCGTGCGCTCGGCGCGTGTCGCTACGGCCTGCGCCAAGGCGGGGATCACGCCGATCGCACATATGGAAGGTGGCTTTGGCGGCTGGAAGGCTGCGGGCAAGGCCTATATGGGCACCGACATGGCCTCTGGCGCACCAATGAGAGTTGCGGCGAAGTAACTGCACCTTTGAACGAGTGCATGGGGCATCCTGCGGGGTGCCCTTTTGTGTTTAACCGGCGAAAATGCGCGCCATTTCGCGGTCAAATTCGGCCCAGCTCATTGTCGCCTTATTGCCCGCATAGCCATGGTAATGAGATTTTCCCGTCGAGGTCGGCAGCCCGGCCCAGATTTTGGCCAGATTGTTCATAAATTCGCGTCGTGGGATTTGCCCCCGCCTCGCCTCATAAAGCCCCGCCTCCCTCAACAACATGTCGGACAAACGATCCTGAACGGCGGGGGTAAAGACCACCTCCGGCCCCAAATCCAATTCGGTGACAAGGCGGGCCAGTGTTTTGGGAATAAATTGATAGCGACCAATGGCATGGGGCTGGCCCGGCGTGGCGTCAATCCATGCGAAAATCTCACCCAGAGTCATCTGGGTTGGGCGTTTGCGCGGCAAAACCTTGGCCGCAAGTTGGATCGCATCATAGCCGTCGCGCCGCGATTCGGCGCGGCCAATGACGTTGCGGATCACCGCAAGATACCCAGATTCATCGTTGGGCACTGAGATCGTCGGCGTGGCAGGCAGGCGTGGCGGGGCGGGATCAAACAAGCTCCCGGACACACGCCCCACAAAGAGGCTTGGCCCGAAGGCGGGGTCTTGACCAAGAGAGACGGGCAGCAGCGACTGCGGGGTCACTCCGATCAAAGGCGCACGATCCGCAAACAGGGATTGAGGCTCTGCATGGCCACGCATCCCGAAGCTCGCGAGCATCACCACAGACATCACAAAACGGGGCACAAAACGCCAAACGCAATTCTTGCGAAACATATCATCCTCATCGGCTGGCCTCCTTTGAGAAGGCCTGACAAGGGATAGGGAAAACTGGTTTAGATTCGGTTTAGACGCATCAAAGCGAACGCCAAAACAAGAAAAAGCCCCGGCACTTTCGCGCCGGGGCCAATCTGTTTGATCTGCTAAAGGTGCTTAGCCTTTGTAGAACTCGGGGTAGGCTTCCATGCCAAGCTCAGCTTTGTCGAGGCCAGTGATCTCGGCTTCTTCGGAGACGCGGATGCCACCGAAAGCCTTGAGAACGAGCCAGAGCACCAGGGAGACCACGAAGGTGAAGGCGCCGATGGACACGATACCGACAAGCTGAGTGCCAAAGGAGGTGTCAGCGTTGGTCAACGGAACCGCGATGGTGCCCCAGATACCGCAGAGCAGGTGAACCGGGATGGCGCCAACAACGTCGTCGATTTTCAGCTTGTCGAGGAACGGCACAGCGAAGACCACGATGATACCGCCGATGCCACCGATGATCAGGGACATGAAAAGCGACGGAGCAAGCGGTTCAGCGGTGATGGACACAAGGCCAGCCAGCGCACCGTTGAGCACCATGGTGAGGTCGATTTTGCCGTAGATGATTTGCGTCAAGATCAGTGCCGCGATGGAACCCGCAGCAGCGGCCATGTTGGTGTTCACAAAGATACGGCCAACGTCGGTGATGTCGCCAACAGTACCAGCAGCAAGCTGCGAGCCACCGTTAAAGCCGAACCAACCGAGCCACAGGATGAACGTACCCAAGGTAGCGAGTGCCAGATTGGACCCCGGGAACGCAGTGACTTTGCCGTCTTTGTATTTGCCGATACGCGGGCCAAGGACCAACGCGCCAGCCAAAGCAGCCCAGCCACCAGCAGAGTGTACCAAGGTGGACCCAGCGAAGTCGGAGAAACCCATTTCGGAGAGGAACCCGCCGCCCCACTGCCAGGAAGCTTCGATCGGGTAGAAGAAACCGGTCAGAACGACAACAAAGATAAAGAACGGCCAGATTTTGATGCGCTCAGCCAAAGTACCGGACACGATGGACGCGGTGGTCGCACAGAACATCAACTGAAAGAAAAAGTCAGATGCGACAGAGGCATAGCCCAAATCGGCATCTGCCACAGCCAAGCCAACCGGCTCCATTGTGGCGCTGCCAACAGCACCGAGGAAACCCGGAATGATCCAGGCGTCGCCCGGATACATCAGCGAATAGCCGATGAGCCAGTACATGACGGCCGCGATGGAAAACAACACAACGTTTTTCAACAACTGCGTGGTCACGTTTTTGGAGCGCACGAGGCCCGCCTCCAACATCGCAAAACCCGCAGCCATCCACATGACGAGGAAACCGCCAATGAGGAACAGCAGCGTGGTCATGATGTACGGGCCGATTTCGTCAAAGCCAGGTACCGCCACTTCGGCATCCTGCGCAAAAGCCACAAGCGGAAGCAAAGTCGCCACCGCAGAGGCCGGAATGAGTTTGGTGAGTTTCATGTGTTTCAAGTCCCTTTCGTCTCGGGTAGCGCGACTTAGATCGCGTCGTCGTTGGTTTCGCCGGTACGGACGCGTGTTGCGCCTTCCACGTCGAGAACAAAAATCTTGCCATCGCCGATCTTGTCGGTTTTGGCAGTGGATGCGATGGTTTCGACAACCTGCTCGGCCATGGCATCACCCACGACGATCTCAAGTTTCACCTTCGGCACAAAATTCACGGCATATTCTGCGCCGCGATAGATTTCGGTGTGACCAGACTGCGAGCCGAAGCCTTTGATCTCGGTCACCATCATGCCCCGAACGCCAATACCCGTCAGCGCTTCACGGACTTCTTCAAGCTTAAACGGCTTGATTGCAGCAATAATGAGTTTCACGTTTTTCCCCTTCCGTTTGAGCGGGTGACCTCCTCTGCAGGGAGGGCCACGCATGAAGCAAAACGACGTTAGGAGGTCCTTCACAAGGAAAGGCATCGTTGGCACTGCGTGTTTTCAGGGCACTTCTGCACAAAAATTATACATTTTGTGCGACGAGACCATTTTTTAGGCAGAAAATAAAGCCATCGCAGCGACTCGTTTCCCCTCAACATTCCGGCAAGCTCTCTGTAAGCTGTCCCATAATCAAAAACGGCAATGATCGAGCAAAGCCCATGACCGAACCCAGACGGGGCAAGAGTAAACTTGTCGCGGAGCGCCGCTATCCTGCGAAAAAGCAGGCTCCAAAGGCACAGGCAAAAAAGACTGCGCCTCAAAAGGCCAAAGCGTCTAAATCCGCAAGATCGCGCAGACCGGCCCGAAAGCCCCCCTCCTCTTTGTTCATGCGCCTGTTTGGTGGGCTGTTCGGATGGGTGTTCCGTCTGATTTGGATCGTGACATCGCGGGTGGCGCTGATCGGCGCGCTCGTGCTTGGGATCGCGGTGTTTTACATCTACACAACCCTGCCGCCATTTTCTGATCTTTTGGACGGGCGCGCGCGCGGCTCAGTCACGCTTTTGGACCGCAATGGCTCGGTCTTTGCCTGGCGCGGCGAACAATTCGGCGGCCAGATCACCGCCGACACGGTGTCGCCCGATCTCAAAGAGGCCATTGTCGCCACTGAGGACCGCAGATTTTACAAGCATTTCGGCGTCTCCCCGCGCGGGATTGCCTCGGCGATCAAGATCAACCTGTCCGAAAACCGTAGCGCCTTGTCCGGCCACGGCGGCTCAACGCTGACGCAACAGACAGCCAAGCTTTTGTGCCTTGGGGTGCCTTATGATCCCAAAACGTGGAAAAATCAGACGGAATACGAAGCCGATTGCCGTCAGGGGTCTTTGACGCGCAAGATCAAAGAGGCTGTCTATGCGCTTGCGATGGAAGTGCGCTATTCCAAGGATGAAATCCTTTCTATCTACATGAACCGTGCTTATTTGGGCGCCGGTGCCAACGGGTTCGAAGCCGCTGCACAGCGCTACTTTGGCAAATCCGCAGCCGAGGTGAACATTGCAGAATCCGCCATGCTGGCGGGGCTTTTGACGGCACCGTCCCGCTATGCACCCACCAGCAATTTAGAACGGTCTCAGGATCGCGCGGGCATCGTGTTGTTGCTGATGAACCAACAGGGCTACATCACCGATGACGAACGCGCCTATGCCAAGGCCCATCCAGCCGAGCTGTCTGACACCGCCGAAAAACGCGCGGGCGGATATTTTGCCGATTGGGTGATGGGGGCGGGCCCGGACTTTTTGACCCGCGACACCACAGAAGACGTGGTGATCGACACCACGCTCGACCAACGCATCCAAACAGCGGCGGAAGACGCGCTGACTTGGGTGTTTGAAAACAAGGTGAGCGAAGGCTCCAAAGCCCAAGCCGCGATTGTCGTCATGTCCGCAGACGGAGCCGTGCGCGCCATGGTGGGCGGACGCAAGCTCAAGGTCTCGGGTGCGTTCAACCGCGCGACTCAGGCCAAACGCCAACCCGGCTCCTCGTTCAAACCCTTCGTCTATGCCACGGCGCTGGACATGGGATGGTCATACGACAGCCCGATCGTCGACGAGCCTCTCACAATTAACAGCCCCGGTTCCGGGCCTTGGTCGCCGCAGAACTATGACCGCAAATTCCACGGCACCGTGACGCTGACCGACGCGCTGCGCCACAGCTACAACATCCCGGCGGTGAAACTCGCGATGGATGCGGGATTGGAAAACGTGCGCACCGTGGCCGAAATGTTCGGCATCGAAAGCGATCTGGCGCAAGGCCCCGCTTTGGCGCTTGGCGTCTCTGAAACCACGCTTTTGGAAATGACGGGGGCTTATGCCGGCATCCTCAACGGCGGCTCTTCTGTGACGCCCTATGGCCTCAAATCCCTGCGCCTGAAAGGTGACAACACGCCGTTGATGGGACAGGATGGCGGTCTTGGCGAGCGGGTGATCACCCCCGAATCGGCACAAGAGCTGATCTACATGATGTATAACGCGGTCCAATCCGGCACTGGCACGCGCGCACAAATTCCGGGTGTCGAAGTGGCGGGCAAAACCGGCACGACACAGGCGGCGCGCGATGCATGGTTTATGGGCTTTACCGCCGATTATGTCGCGGGGGTCTGGATGGGCTATGATGACAACACGCCTTTGACCGGGGTCACAGGCGGCGGTCTTCCGGCCGAAATCTGGCAAAAGACGATGGAAAAGGTGCAAGAGGGGCTTGAACCGAAACCCCTGCCGATGATCCGCCCCGCCGCCCCGCCCAGGGTCAATCCGCAGTTTCCGGGCAACACGACGTCGTCCAACAGCCGCTCTGGCGACAAGGCCGACAATGTGTTGCTTGATCTGCTGGGGGCGATCTTTGGGGGCGGGAATAACTAAAGCGTTTCGAAATAAGCAAAGCGCGCCAAACAGGGCGCGCTTTTCAGAGTGAGTTGAGGCGCTTTAGGCCAAAGAGGCCGTCAGCTTGTCAATATTGCCACCGACCTTATCAAGCATCGCCCCAATTTCCGCGCGTTCGGATTTCAACAAAGAAATCCCCTCGATGGTCAGATCGATGAATTTGCCGGATTTATCGGCCACAATAAAGGAAATCGCAAAGGGCGGCTCGCCTTTCAAAATCGCGGTGCAGCGCACGTCATAGATCGAATTGATCTTTTGCGTGGTGTTGACCTCGATCTTGCCACCAATGAATTCACGGAAGCGCGAGCCATATTTGCGGGCGATATAGGTTTGAAACGCTTTGGTGAACGCCGCCATTTGCGCCGCAGATGCCGAGCGCGCCGGCGGGCCGACCACCGAGCGCGAGATGTTTGGCATATCGGCATAGCGCACCAAAGTGCGTTCGAAATCAACATACATCGCCGCCTCGGATTTGCCCGAGTTGATAATGGCGTTGATGTCGCTCACGACCTTGTCGATCAGCGCCTCTGCCTGACTTTCTGAAAAAGCAAACCCGGCCGTTGGAAAAGCGGCAACGGCCGCCATAGAGGTTATAAGCGCCCGGCGGGACAGCCCAAAGTTACGCGCGAAGTTACTCATAGAAATCCTCATAAATGTCGTAGGGTGTGGCCTGACCTTCGGCGCTATCGCTTGCTCCGATCGGAGTCCCAAGCGCGTAGTGGCGATTGTCGAGATAGGTCAGGCGCATCTGTGCATAGCCATCGGCGCTGTCATACACGAGGGACTCGTAAAGGTCCGAATAACGATAGCGTGTATCGGCCAGTTTCGCGACTTTCAGCCCGGTTTTATAGCTGCTTTCAGGTGTGCCAAACACATGCCCAATCGGGTCCAGCGCGATATCGACAACCAAACCCAAAGCGTCGCGTTCGGTCGACGGACCATAGACCGGGAGCACAACATAAGCCCCCTCGCCCACACCCCAGCGATGCAGGGTTTCGCCAAAATCACTGTCGCGCGGTTCAAGCCCCATACTGGTCGCCGGATCAAACAGACCCGCGATCCCTACGGTTGCGTTGACCAAAAAGCGCGCCGTATTGTGAACGGCATCGCCCAATTGCACCTGCAACACGTCGTTGACCACCGTGCCCGGAATTGACAGCGTGTCAGACACATTCGCCAAGCCTTTGCGCAACGGGTCTGGCACCACTGTGCCATAGGCCGTTGAAACCGGTTTGATCACCGCACGGTCCAACGCCACGTTGGTGTCATGCCAACTGCGGTTGGTTTCCTCATAGGGATCATTGATCCCGCCCGTGCTGTTTGGGGCGGAACACCCGGCCAAAAAGGCAACAATCAAAACGGGTGACAGACGGAATAAGTTGAATTTTATCATGGATTGATCTGGTGACAGCCCCAAATGAGAACGCTATACCCGCCACATAATCGTCTTGCGGCGAAAGCCCAATGTTAACACTGTTTGTGTTATCGAGATGTGACAAAGATTCAACAGGTGGTGGCGCCAGACCGGCGATAAAGCACTCAAAATCGGCAGATTGACGTAAATTGAGCAAATGACTCCCCTATGACGCAAGACCAAACCCGCCAAGGCCAACATGAACTCGCCTCGGTCCGCCGCCGCTCCCGGGGTCTCTTTTGGGCCACAGGGGTGTTTTCCGTCTGCGTCAACCTGTTGATGCTCACCGGCCCGTTGTTCATGCTCCAAGTCTATGACCGCGTTTTGGGCTCGGGCTCTGAGGCCACGTTGGTCGCGCTTTTCGTCATTGTCGCCTTTCTCTATCTGATGATGGGCCTGCTTGATGGCATTCGCGGCCGCGTCCTGTCGCGGATTGCCGCGCGGTTCCAATCTGATCTCGAAACCCGAGTGTTTCATGCCGCGATGTCGCGCGCCGCTCGCAAGCCGCGTGACAAAAGCCAATCGCGCGCCATGGACAATCTCGCGGCCCTGCGCCGCTTTTTCGGCTCGCCCGCGTTTTCTGCCCTCTACGATCTGCCATTCACCCCGGTGTTTCTTTTTGGCATCGGGTTGTTTCACCCCTACCTCGGCATGTTGGCCGTCGGCGGCGGCGCGGTTTTGGTCGCTCTCGCCTTACTGCATCGCGCCATTGCCAAACCGGCACAGGGCGCTGCCCTTCAGTCCGAAACAGAGGCCGCACAAATGGCCAGCCGGATGACCACCGCCGCCGAAGCCCTTCAGGCACTGGGGATGCAAGAGGCCGCCTATCGCCGCTGGATGCGGGCGCGTGGTGCCGCTCTGGCCCGCTCTGTGACCAGCGAAGATACCACCCATGGGTTTACCGCCGCCTCCCGCGCGCTACGGCTGTTTTTACAATCGGCCATGCTGGCGCTTGGCGCGTGGCTTGTGCTGCAAAAAGACGTGTCTTCGGGCGCGATGATCGCCAGTTCGATCTTGTTGGGACGCGCGTTGCAACCGATCGACATTTTGATCGGCCAATGGAATCTCGTGCAACATGCCCAACGTGCTTGGGCTGATCTCTCTGAACTGTTGGGCGCCTACCCGCCCCTGCCCGAGCGCACAGAATTGCCCCGCCCCATGGCCGCGTTGACGGTGCAAAACCTCACCATCGTACCGCCGGGCCAAACCCAAGCCTCGCTGCGGAGCATCAGTTTTGGCCTTTTGCCCGGCGAAGCCCTTGGCGTGATTGGGCCTTCGGGGGCAGGCAAATCGACCCTTGCGCGCGCGTTGACGGGGGTCTGGCCCCCCAACACCGGATCGCTGCGTCTGGATGGCGCGAAACTGTCGCATTATGCGCCTGAGGTTCTCGGCTCCTACATCGGCTACTTGCCGCAACAGGTGCAATTGTTCGACGGCACCATCGCGGAAAACATCGCCAAACTCGCCCTCAGCCCGGATGCGGAGGCCGTGGTGCTCGCCGCCCAAAAAGCCGACGCGCATAATTTGATCCTATCGCTGCCTGAGGGTTATGACACGCAAGTCGCCTCTGCTGGCGGGCTGTTGTCGGGTGGCCAGTTGCAACGCATCGGCTTGGCACGGGCCTTTTACGGCAATCCGGTGATCGTGATCCTGGATGAACCCAACTCGAACCTCGACAATGATGGCTCTTTGGCGCTCAACGCAGCAATCCGCCGCCACAAGGCCGAAGGCGGAGCCGTGTTGATCATGGCCCACCGCCCCTCGGCCATTCAGGAATGTGAAAAGCTTTTGGTGCTCGATGGCGGGTTGCGCCGCGCCTTTGGACCGCGTGACGCGGTGCTCACCGAAATGGTCAAAAACTCCAAAGACATCCTGCGCAAAAACGCTGGCCAAGGGGGCATTCAATGACACCGCCCGATCAAAAATGGTCTGCCCGCCGCGCGGTCTGGATCGGTCTGTTTTTTGTTGCCCTGCTGATCGGCGGCTTTGGCGGGTGGACGTTTCTGGCGCGGATTGATGGGGCGGTGGTCGCCGCCGGTCAGGTTCAGGTCGAACAAAACCGTCAAGCTGTGGCGCACCGCGATGGCGGCGAAGTGGCCGCCGTGCATGTTACAGAAGGCACGCAAGTAGCGGCGGGCGATCTATTGCTCGAACTGTCCTCCGATGAATATGTCAACGAAATCGCCGTGCTCGAAACCCAACTTTTTGAATTGTTGACCCGCAACGCCCGCCTCGAAGCGGAGCGCGACGGGGCCACTGAGATCGCCCTCTCTAAGGCGCTCATCGCCCGTATGGAAACCGACCCACAGGTCGCGCGCGCCGTGGAAGGTCAACGGGATTTGTTCGCCGCGCGCCAACTCACGGCGCGGGCCGAGGTCAGTCAGCTTGACAAAAAGCGCAGCCTGATCGAGGTCCAAATCCGCGGCTTGGAGGCGCAAAAATCGGCCCTCTCCGAAGAGGCCGCGTTGCTGCAAGAGGACCTGACCGCACAGGCCGATTTGCTCACCCGCGGTCTGACCCAACAAAGCCGGGTGATCGCCCTGCGCCGCGACACGGTGCAATTGGCCGCCGACATCGGCGAACTGGAAACCGCACAGGCGCAAGCGCAGGTCCAAATCACCGAAATTGACCTGCAAATTCTCAAGGCGGGTTCCGATCGGCGGGAGGCCGCCATCACCGAGTTGCGCGACATTCAGGCCTCTGTTGGGCGGTTGCGCGAACAGGTGCGCGGCCTGACGTCCAAGCTTGACCGGCTTGACCTGCGCGCGCCCGTCTCTGGTGTGGTCTATGGGCTCAAAGTCTTTGGTCCCGGCGCCGTGGTGTCGCCCGCGACCCCCGTGCTTTATATCGTGCCGCAAGACCGCCCACTCATCATCACCGCCAAAATCAGCCCGATGCATGTGGATCGGGTCTATCCCGGCCAACCCGTGCGCCTGCGGTTTTCAACCTTTGATCGCCGTACCACGCCCGAACTACTGGGCACGGTCACACGCGTGTCACCCGATGCCTTTATCGACGAGGCGACCCGCGCCAGCTACTACAGCGTCGACATCAATATCACGGAGGAGGAGCGCGCCCGACTGCCGAAAGGCTCGGTCCTTATTCCCGGCATGCCGGTGGAAGCCTATATGTCCACTGGCGAACGGTCGCCTTTGGCCTATCTGACCAAACCACTGGCCGATTATTTCATCCGTGCGTTCCGCGAAGATTGAGCGTACCAAGACCAAAATTCGACCTCCCCAAGTCGACCCAAACATGTCGCCTCTAAAATGCGACACTGACACAAAGGAAGCCTTCTATGTCCATCGACCTCATGGCCAAACTTGCCGACCTCGACCTGACTCTGCCCGATGCCCCTGCACCTGCTGCCAACTACGTGCCCTATGTGCAAAGCGGTGCACAGTTGTTTATCTCCGGCCAGATTTCCAATGGGCCGGACGGGTTGATCCTTGGAAAATTGGGCGCGGACATGACCACGGCGGAGGGCGCGGCCGCGGCTCAGACCTGTGCTTTGGCGCTTTTGGCCCAAGCCAATGCCGCCGTCGGCGGGGATTTTTCCAAAATCAAACGGCTGGTGAAACTCGTGGGCTTCGTCAATTCGACACCTGAGTTCACCGAGCAACCTAAAGTCGTCAACGGTGCCTCCGATCTTATGGTCGCTGTCTTGGGCGAGGCGGGTCGCCATGCCCGCTCCGCCGTCTCCGCCGCCAGTCTGCCTTTGGGCGTCGCGGTTGAGATCGAGGCCATTTTCGAGCTGAATTGATGCCAGACCTGCCAGCCGCCTTTTTGGGCGCTCCGATCGCTCACCGCGCCCTGCATGATGGCAACATCACCCGCGCCGAAAACAATTTTGCCGCGATTGACGCCGCCATCGCGGGCGGGTTTGCCATAGAGATTGACCTGCAACTGTCCGCCGACGGGGTGGCCATGGTGTTTCACGACTATGCCTTGAGCCGGTTGACGCTGGACGCGGGGGCTTTTGCGCTACGCAAGGCGGATGACCTGGCGAATGTGCGGTTCAAGACCGGGGAAATTGGCATTCCGCCTCTGGCCCGCGTTTTGGAACATGTCGCCGGGCGGGTGCCGCTTTTGATTGAGGTAAAGGATCAGGACGGGGCGATGGGGCCGAACGTTGGCGCGCTTGAACGCGCCGCCACCGCCGCCCTATCCACCTATGACGGCCCGGTCGCCTTGATGTCCTTTAACCCGCATTCCGTGGCCGCATTGGCCGAAGTCTGCCCGCATCTGCCGCGCGGCCTGACCACCTGTGACTGGACCAATGGTGAAGCCGGTATGATCCCATCGGCGTTGCGTCCAGCCCTGCGCGGAATTGTTGATTTTGACCGGGTGGGGGCGTCTTTCATATCGCATCAATGGTCCGACCTGACCGCACCGCGCGTACGTGAACTGAAAACAGCGGGCGCGCATATCCTGTGCTGGACGATCAAATCGCCCGAAGAAGAGGCGCAAGCCCGGCAGATCGCAGATAATATCACCTTTGAAGGCTATGTTCCGACTTGACGCATCGCGGCTAAGCCCCAGTTCTATAGCGATGTTGGAGAGCCGGGCGTGACAGATCAGATCGAGATCAACGTGAGCACGACGATCACTGAGATCGCACGTGAAGATTGGGATGCCTGTGCCAATCCATCGGACGAGCGACCCGATGATCCTTTTGTCACCCATCGGTTTCTTTTGGCCCTGGAACGCTCCGGCTCTGTTGGTCCGGGCACGGGGTGGTTTCCGCGTTATCTGATTGCCAAAGCGGCAGGTGACGTGATCGCCGTGGCACCGATCTATGCCAAGACTCACAGTCAGGGCGAATATGTGTTTGATCACGCCTGGGCGCAGGCCTATGAGCGCGCCGGTGGCGACTATTATCCCAAACTGCAAATCGCGGTGCCCTTTACCCCGGTCACTGGCCGGCGGCTTTTGACCCGTCCGGGGTTTGAGGAGATCGGCCAAGCGGCGCTGGTCCAAGGCGCTGTCGAAGTCGCGGCGCAAAACCAACTCTCGTCAGTGCACATCACCTTTTGTACCGAAGGCGAGGTTGAAGCGGGCAAAGCCATGGGCCTGATGCATCGCACCGGGCAACAGTTTCATTGGGACAATGCCGGATATACCGATTTTGACGCCTTCTTGGACGCGCTGTCCTCGCGCAAGCGCAAAAACATCCGCAAGGAACGGGCGCAGGCGCAGGGCTTTGGCGGCGAGATTGTGCAACTGACCGGCGACCAGATTGAGCCACACCATTGGGACGCGTTTTGGACCTTTTATCAGGACACGGGCGCGCGCAAATGGGGCTCACCCTATCTGACCCGCGCCTTTTTTGACCATATACACACCACCATGCGTGACGATGTTTTGATGGTTTTGGCTCTGGCTCAGGGGCGGCCCATCGCAGGCGCGCTGAATTTCATTGGCAAAGATCGCCTCTATGGTCGCTACTGGGGCTGCACAGAACATCACCCCTGCCTGCATTTCGAGATTTGCTATTATCAGGCCATCGACTACGCCATCGCCCATGGCCTGTCGCGGGTCGAGGCGGGGGCGCAGGGCGAACATAAGCTGGCGCGCGGGTATCTCCCCAACACCACCCATTCGCTGCATTGGATAGCTGATCCGGGCTTTGCCCGCGCGGTTGACGATTACCTTGTAGCCGAACGAGCCGCGGTAGACGAGGAAACCGAATTTCTCACCTCATACGGTCCATTTAAACGCACAGACAGAGAGGACGATCATGACTGAACTGCTCTCAGACGCATCCCGCACCGAGGCCCTTGCGCCGCTTTTGGCCACAGGATGGGCCGAGACCGAAGGCGGCACTGCGATTTCAAAACGCTTCACCTTCGTCAATTTCATCGAAGCGTTCGGTTTTATGACCCGCGTCGCGTTGATTGCGGAAAAAATGGATCACCACCCGGAATGGACCAATGTCTATCGCTCGGTCGAGGTGATCCTGTCCACCCATGACGCAGGTGGATTGACCGAGAAAGACATCAAACTCGCAAGAAAAATGGACAAGGTGGCCGCAGATGATTGAACAGATTTTGAACTATCCAATTTATAATGGACAGACGGTCGGGGACTATCTGTCGCTTGAGTTTCTGCTTGGGGTTGGCGGGTCCATCCTTGGTGCGTTGTTTCTTTTGGCCATTGGTATGCTCATTGCCGGATGGGTCGCGCGGCGCATTCGCGGTATCGGGTCCAAGTATCAGAAACTCGACAACACTCTGTTCAATTTCCTCGGAAATATCGCCCGCTACGTCATTCTGGCCTTTACCGCGCTGATCGTTCTCAACACCTTTGGCGTCCAAACCACCTCCATCGTCGCCGTCATCGGTGCCGCGGGTCTGGCCATTGGTTTGGCGTTGCAGGGCACCCTGTCGAATGTTGCCGCCGGTGTGATGATCATCCTGTTTCGCCCGTTTAAAATCGGCGATTTTGTTGATGTTGCGGGCAAAATGGGCACTGTCAAAGACATCTCGCTGAACTTTACTGAACTGGCCGATCTGTCCAACGTTCAGGTCATCGTCCCCAACTCTCAGGTCTGGGGCAACATCATCACCAACTTTTCCACCAACCAAACCCGGCGCGCCGAATGGACGTTTGGGGTGGGTTACGGCGCCAATCTCAAAACCGCCGAAGAGGTCATTCGCAAAGTGATCATGTCCGATCCGCGCTCAATGCCCGAGCCTGAGCCGTTTATTCAGGTCAACAATCTGGGCGATTTCTCGGTCGATTTTCTGGTCCGTGTGTGGGTGAAATCCAGTGATTTCTTTCAATATCAGGCCGACATGAAACGTCAGGTGAAAGAAGCGCTGGATGAGGCGGGCGTGGACATTCCTTTCCCGACGCGCACTTTGGTCAACGCCGCCGAATAAATAAAACGCCCGGGGAAATGCATCCCCGGGCGTCTTTTGTTAGATCGCTTCCAAAAGCGATTCACCGGCCGAAATCGTGCAATTCCCCGGGCTTTCCTCGACTTGCAGCACTTTCACCACACCGTCTTCTGCATACAGCGCAAAGCGTTTCGAACGTCCGAACAGGCCCGCAGGCGGAGCGGTGAAATCAAGACCCAATGCCTTGATAAACGTACCCTCTGCATCCCCCAACATTGACAACCCGGCCTCATCCGCGCCGGTGTCCTTGGCCCATGCGCCCATCACAAACGGGTCGTTCACGGACACACAGATCACCTCATCCACACCCTTGGCCGCGAAGGCGTCTTTGGTGCGGATGAAACTTGGGACATGAGCGGTGGTGCACACACCCGTATAAGCGCCCGGCAGGCCGAAAAGCACCACGTTGCGGCCTTTGAATTTGGCGGCCAGATCGACGGAGGCCGGTCCTTCTGCCCCCAACTCAAGCACGGTTCCGTCTGGAAGCGTGTCTCCAACAGAAATTGTCATTCTTGATCCTCTTCGCGTTGTCATTTGATCTCTTCACGATATAGGGTCAGGGCGTTTTCAGACCAGTCGAAAGCGCAAAAGGAGCACGCATGAGCCATTTTATCGTCGTCGGCGCCGGACAGGCCGGGCAAAGCATCGTCACCACCCTACGCGGTCAGGGATTTGACGGTAAAATTACGTTGATCGGCGACGAACCCGTGCCCCCCTATCAGCGTCCGCCGCTGTCAAAGGCCTACCTCTTGGGCGATATGGATTTGGATCGTTTGTATCTGCGCCCGCTGAGTTACTATGCCGATGAGACCATTGATTTGCGCATGGGTGCGTCCGTCACCGCCCTCGATCCGGCGGCGAAAACCATCACTGTCGATGGCGAACACCTCTCCTATGACAAGCTCGCACTGGCCACCGGCTCCGCACCGCGGGTTTTGCCCGCCTCCATCGGCGGGACATTGCAAGGCGTCTACACCATGCGCACGCTGGCCGATGCCGATGCGATTGAACCCGAGTTCAAAGAGGGCGCGTCGGTGTTGATCGTGGGCGGTGGGTACATCGGGCTTGAGGCCGCAGCCGTCGCGGCGAAAAAGGGGCTGAAGGTCACACTCGTGGAAATGTCCGACCGGATTTTGCAACGCGTTGCCTCGAAAGAGACCTCCGATTATTTCCGCGCTCTACATCAAAGCCATGGCGTTGACCTACGCGAAGGTGTGGGCCTCGAAACCCTTGTCGGTGACACCCGCGTGAACGCCGCGAAATTGACCGATGGCACCACGCTGGACGTGGATTTTGTCATTGTCGGCGTCGGCATCACCCCCAATACGCAACTGGCGGAGCTGGCTGGGCTGGTGCTGGACAACGGCATCATGACGGACCGCCATAGCTGCACCTCCAACCCGGATATTTTCGCCGCGGGCGATTGCGCCTCCTTTCCACATATGGGCCATCAGATGCGGCTTGAAAGCGTGGGCAACGCGATTGATCAAGGCGCTGTTGTGGCCAAAAACATGTTGGGCCAAGCGGTGGACTACACGCCGAAACCGTGGTTCTGGTCGGATCAATTTGATGTCAAACTGCAAATCGCCGGGCTGTCCACCGGCCATGATCAGGTGGTGATCCGCGAAACAGAAACCACGCGCTCGCATTGGTACTACAAAGAGGGTGCGTTGATTGCGATTGATGCGATGAACGATCCGCGCGGCTATATGGTGGCCAAGCGGCTGATCGAGGCGGGCAAATCTGCCGATCCGGCTTTGGTGGCTGATCCTGCAACTGACCTCAAAGCGCTGATGCGCAGCTGATGCGGATCATCGCAGGAGAGTTTCGTGGGCTGACATTGGCCGCCGTTGGCAAAGGCGATGTGGGTGCGCATTTGCGACCCACAACGGACCGGGTGCGCGAAAGTCTTTTTAACGTGCTGATGGGCGGAAAATACGATGATCCCATTGTGGAAGCGCGGGTGCTTGATCTGTTTGCGGGCACCGGGGCTTTGGGACTTGAGGCGCTGTCACGCGGGGCGGACCATGTGACTTTTGTCGATGACGGACGCAAAGCGCAGAGCCTTGTGATGCAAAACATCACCCTGTGCAAAGCCACAGATCGCACCACGCTGATGCGGGTGGACGCCACACGTTTGCCCGCCAATCCAGATGCGCCCTATGATCTGATCTTTCTCGATCCGCCCTATGGCAAGGCTCTGGGCGAAAAGGCCATGGCCGCCGCGATCACCGGAGGCTGGCTCACGCCACGCGCCTTGATTGTGTGGGAAGACAGTGCGGACATCATCATCCCAGAGGCGCTGACCCTTTTGGATCAGCGCAAATATGGCGAGACCAAAATCAACATCCTGGAGCCAAAATGATCCCGAACCTTGTAATTTTCGACTGTGACGGTGTGATCGTTGACAGCGAGCCGCCGCTTTTGGACTTTTTGCGCGATGAGTTCGCCCGCTATGGGCTCGACATCACCTTGCATGAGTTGGAAACCAAATATGTTGGCGGTACGATGAAAACCGTGGCCGAACGCGCCCGCGCCGCAGGGGCCACGCTGCCCCCGCATTGGGAAACCGAGGTCTATCCCCGAATTTATGACATGTTGTCCACTGGCGTGCCACTCATCCCCGGCATCGAAGCCGCCTTTGACGCGCTTGATCAGGCGGCCATCCCCTATTGCGTCGGCTCCAACGGTCCGATGGAAAAGATGGACGTCACTTTGGGCGCGCATCCGGCGGTGTTTGCCCGCCTCAAGGGGCGCATTCATTCGGCTCACACTCATGGTGTCGCCAAACCCGAGCCAGGCCTGTTTTTGATCGCCGCAGAGACTATGGGTGTTGCGCCGGAGGCCTGTGTGGTTGTGGACGATAGCCCGTCGGGCTGCATTGCCGCACGTCGGGCAGGAATGCGGTGTTTCGGCTTTGATCCGCACCGCGATGGCGCGCGGTTGGTCTCTGAGGGGGCCGAACACCTTTCAGATATGCACGATCTGCCACGCCGCCTCGGCTTGTGACCCATGCAAACATGAAAGGGCCACCCCAAAAGGCAGCCCAGTTTATTCTAATCCCGAAGGGTCAGATCATTTCTCAATGACGTGATAGGAGGCCCCAAAAGTGTCAATCCATGGGTGTTGGGTCGAAGCTGCGGCCATATCGGCGCGCGCATCTTCTACCAGTTTTGCCCCATCGTAGCCTTTGCCATCCATTTCGGTGATCCACTCGGCAATCACCTCATCCCCCAAGACTTTGATCTTGTCGGTCTCATCCTTGCTCATCACCTCGATCGAATTGCCTGACGCGACCATGACGTTGACGCCATCTTCATCGCCCTGATCATAGGCAGCACCCGCCCATTCTGAGGCCATCAGACCCGAATTGTTGTCGATCACGGCCTTCAGATCATCGGGCAGGCTGTCGTATTTCGCCTTGTTCATCGCCCAGATGAAATAAAGATTGTAAAATGACTGATGCCCGTCGACGTCGGTGTGACTGTCGGTCAACTCATCAAGCTTGAGCGAAGGCGCCATTTCATAGGTGATCACACCGCCGTCCAAAACGCCTTTGGCCAAGGCTTCGGGAAAAGCCGGAACCGGCATACCTACGGGTGTTGCGCCCAGTTTTTCCAGCAAAAGCGTTGAGGTCCGTGTCGGCGCGCGCAGTTTGAGGCCTTTGAAATCCTCAACCGTTGCAACCGACCCGCCCTTTTTGTGAATCAAGCCTTCGCCATGCATATGTGCCGCGAGGACATGCACGTCTTTGAAATCATCCATCAGGTGCTGTTGCGTGAAATTCCACGCCGCAATCGACGCCAATTCACCGGATTTCTCGGTCATGAACGGCAATTCCAACGCCTCGGCTTCCGGGAAACGCCCAGGTTGATAGCCCGGAATCACCCAGCCGCCATCAATCGCGCCATCGCGGATCAGGTCATATTGGTCCGGTGCTTTACCGCCCAATTGCATCAACGGATAGATCTCGATCTTGATGCGGCCTTCGGATTCTGTTTCGATTTTCTTGGCCCAAGGTTCCATGAAATACATCGGTGACCCGGAGTTTGGTGACACGAAATGCTGAAAGCGGAGCGTCACCTCCTGCGCAAGGGCAGATGTGGTGCTTACGGCTGTCACAAGAGCCGCGGCGGCGGCGGTTTTAAACAGGTGTTTCACGGGCAGTCCTCCTTATGGGCTGTCTCATGCGGACCTTTCGCGGTCCGCGCCCAGTTGACGTAGGGTCTTGCTAGTACTGCTGCAAGTCATTCGCAACAGGAGGATGCGAAGATTTCTCTGACTCTTTGGTCAGGCGATTGAAGTCAAACACTATTCTTGAAAAACAGCTCTTTGCCGCCTTAGCCGCCAAAGCTCGGATAAAACAAACCCGCCGGGGAAAGCGTGAAAATCTCACATCCGGTTGCCGTCACCCCGATGGAGTGTTCGAACTGCGCAGAGAGTTTCTTATCCTTGGTGATGGCTGTCCAATCATCCGCAAGGACCTTGGTTTCCGGACGACCGAGATTGATCATCGGCTCAATGGTAAAGAACATGCCCTCTTCGAGCACCGGGGCGCTGTCGCCCGGACGACGCACAGGGACATAGTGCAGCACATTTGGCGGCGCATGAAACACCCGTCCCAAGCCATGCCCGCAAAAATCGCGCACCACCGACATGCGGTTCTTATGGGCGTGCTCCTGAATGGCACCTGCAATGTCGTCAAACGTGTTGCCCGGCTTCACTTGTTCGATCCCAAACATCAGACAGTCATGGGTGACCTGCACCAAACGCTCGGCAAATTTCTTGGGCTGACCGGCGAAATACATCCGGCTTGAATCGCCAAACCAACCGTCTTTGATCACCGTCACATCAATATTGACGATGTCCCCATCGACCAGCTTGTCGTCCTTATGGCCGGGAATTTTCGCCCCCGGAATCCCGTGACACACCACATAGTTCACCGAAATACAGGAGGCGTGTTTATAGCCTTTATAGTCGATGGTCGCGGACACGGTGCCAAGCTCGACCACCCGGCGGGTGATAAACGCGTCGATCTCCTCGGTGGTTGCACCGGGCACGACAAGTGGGCCGACCTCATCAAGGATTTGCGCGGCAATTTTGCCCGCCGCGTGCATGCCAGCAAAATCGGCATCCTCATAAATCCGAATTCCGTCTTTGGTGATGCGGCCGCGATGCGTCTCGTCCAAGGGTCTACTCCATCTCTTTGCCGCACTGATATAAGGGGTTCAGCCGCGAAGGGCCAGTGCTTCGAACGGAGTTCTTATGCAAAGCGGCCCGCGTCAAAACGCACCTGTTCGGGCGTGATGGTGACCGAATGGACGCGAATATCGACGCCCGCTGCGCGCGCCTCTGCCTCGGCTTTGGCATAGGTCGGGTCGATATCGCCTGCGGGAGCGAAGCGATTGCAATCATCGCGCGACACCAGATAAAGCATCACCGCCCGGTCGCCCTCGGCCACACGAGCCGCCAATTCACCAAGATGCTTGGCCCCGCGCGCAGTTTTCGCATCCGGAAACTCGGCCAAGCCGGTATCGCGCGATAAGGTGACGGATTTAACCTCGATCCAAATCCTATTCTGATTTTGTACAACCATGAAATCAGCGCGCGAATTGACACCGTATTTGACCTCCGCGTGGACCTCACCGATCAAATCCGGGATCAACCCCGCGCGCAAAGTCTCGCCTACGACCTTATTGGCAACGCCCGTGTCGACCACCACCATCGCTCCCGCAAGCTCGACAATCCGCAGGCCGTATTTGAGCTTTTTCTTCGGGTCGTCATTGGGTTCGACCCAAACCCGTGTACCCGGATCAGACAGGCCCATCATCGAGCCTGGATTGGGGCAATGCGCCGTCACCTCGCGCCCGTCGGGCAGACGAATATCCGCCAGGAAGCGTTTATACCGACGTAAAAGTGTCGCGGGGATCAGTTCGGTTTGAAAGCGCATGAACACAGGACTATACCCTTAGCAACAGCCGCTCAAGGAGGTCCTGATGCCCAACCCAACCGCCGCGATTCTGATCATCGGGGATGAAATCCTGTCGGGGCGCACCCGCGACGCCAATATGTACCTGCTTGCGGGCGAATTGACCCGCATCGGCATTGATTTGAAGGAAGTGCGGGTGATTTCCGATGATCGCAATGCGATTGTAACCACGGTGCGGGCGCTCTCAGACGCTTACGATCATGTCTTTACCTCAGGCGGCATCGGCCCGACCCATGATGACATCACCGCCGATTGTGTCGCCGAGGCCTTTGGTCGTTCGATCGGTGTGCGCGACGATGCCCGTGCGCTTTTGGGCGCGCATTACGAGGCGCGTGGGGTTGAGTTCAACGAAGCGCGGATGCGGATGGCGCGGATTCCAGAGGGCGCGACTTTGATCGAAAATCCGGTCTCCATTGCGCCGGGATTCAGTCTTGAGAACACCCATGTCATGGCCGGAGTGCCCAACGTGTTTGCCGCCATGGTCGCCTCGATCCTGCCGACGCTCACGGGTGGCAAGCCGTTGCTGTCGCAAACCTATCGTATCAATCGCGCGGAAAGCACCGTGGCCGAACCTTTGGGGATATTGGCGCAAAAATACCCTGATCTGTCGATGGGCTCTTATCCGTTTACCAATAATGGCGCGTTTGGCACCAATATCGTCATTCGTGGCCAAGACGGGGCAAAGGTTGATGCCGCTATTCTGGAACTTGCGGCCCTGTTTCCTGCGCATGAAAATGGCTGAGCCTGCCTGTCCCGACGACTATATCACGGCGTTCGAGGCAACATGGCCCGCGCTCAGGTGCGACCCCGTCGGCCCGTTCATCTATCGCGACGGCGCGGGGGGTGGCAGCCGCACTTCGGCGGCCACGCTTGCGGGGTATGTTTCCACGGACGCGCTGGATCAGATCGAAGCCCGCTTTGCCGCGGATGCCCGCCCCGCGTTGTTTCAAATCCGCACGGGGGAGGCGGCGTTTGACACGCTGCTCGCAGAGCGCGGCTACACGATGTTTGATCCTACCCTCTGCCTCGCCGCTCCGATTGAAACCTTTGCGCCCTCTGATCCCAAATGCAGCTATGTGTCCTGGCCGCCGGTCTCGATTCAGCGCGAAATTTGGGCCGAGGGCGGCATTGGTCCGGCGCGGCTTGCGGTCATGGATCGGGCCTGCGCGCCAAAAACCTCCCTGCTGGGCCGCATCAAAGATCGCCCTGCCGGGGTAGGATTTGTTGCGCTGTCTGGGTCCATCGCCGTACTTCACGCGCTTGAAATCACACCAACCGAGCGCCGCAAAGGCATGGCCCGCATCTTGGTGAGACTGGCCGCCGATTGGGCCCGAACCCAAGGCGCCGCCACGCTTGCGCTTCAGGTCACGCGCGCCAACACCGCCGCCCTTGCGCTTTATTCTTCGCTTGGACTGCGTGAAATCGGCCAGTACCACTATAGAACCAAACCGATGACCGAGGCCTGATGATCTTACCTTTCCCACGCATGCTTTTGCTGTCTTTGAGCGTCGTACTTTCTGTCGAGGCCAATGGCGCGTGCGCACTTGATCTCGACTTGCCGGGGGCTTCGGTTGAAACCGCCTCACGCGACGATTCCCTGTCGGCCCAGCCGTTTCCGTCCAGCGCCTATCAAGGTGACGCCACACAGATGGTCATGGCCGAAGGCGCAGTGATACACCATGCCTACCGTCTGCCCGGCACAAGTCTGACGGCGTTTCAATTGATCCAACCTCTGCGCAAGCAATTGGAAGCCGCCGGATTTCACATCGCTTTTGCCTGTGCCGATAGCCTGTGTGGTGGCTTTGATTTTCGCTACCTGCTGGATCTTTTGCCGGAACCGGCCATGCATGTGGATCTGGGAAATTTCCAATATCTCCTGGCCCAACACCCAGACGGGCGCACCATCGCCATTGTCACAAGCCGCGCGACCAGCGCCGGGTTTGTGCATATCAGCACGGTGACGCCAAGCGATACGCCAGACGTCGAGTTGATTGCCCCCTCGCCCGGCCCCGAGACCCCCGCAGGCACTCTGCCGCCCAACCGCAATGTGATTGCCACGCTTGAGGCGCGGGGTCGGGTGGTTTTGGATGATCTGTCGTTTGAAACCGGAGCGACCGAGCTTGGGGCGGGGCCATTTGCCTCTCTCACACAGATCGCAGCCTATTTGACCACCCATCCTTTGACGAAAATCGTTTTGGTCGGCCACACTGACACCGTTGGCGGGCTGGCCAACAATACCGCCCTTTCGCGCAAGCGCGCGGAGGCGGTGCGGGCGCGGCTGATATCGGCCCATGGCGTGTCTCCGGATCAGGTCAGCGCCGAAGGCATCGGCTATCTCGCGCCACGGGTATCAAACGCGACCGCCGAGGGCCGCGAGACAAACAGAAGGGTCGAAGCGGTGATCGCCTCGACCCAGTAATGGCTTTCGCCTTCTCTCCACGAGAATTCGTTTGGGTGTCACATCACCACTTGTCAGGTCCTTTGTCGGCAAAGGAATGCACAAGGAAATCAATGAATGCGCGTACTTTCGGCTGGGTAAAGCGGCCCGGCGGATAGACGGCATAGATGCCTTGGGTCTCTGACGGAAGGTCCGGGATCGCCTCTTCGATCAGGCCCGCTTCCATTGCATCCGCGTAAAGGAAGGACGGCAGATAGGCGATGCCAAGGCCCGAAATACAAGCGTTGAGCAGCGACTGACCATCATTCACCGTCAACCAGCCAGCGGTGCGGATTTGCCGCTTTTCACCAGAGGGCGCGGTCAGTTTCCATACCGCCCCGTTGGATTGGTTGGAATAATGCAAAAGCTTGTGATCATTCAGATCGTCGATCTTTTCGGGCCGACCGTATTTTTCAAAATAGGCCGGGGCGCCGACCATGCGTTTGGTGGTCTCGGTCAATTTACGGGCGCGCAGGGTGCTGTCTTCCAACTCGCCAATGCGCACGGCCATGTCAAAGCCTTCGGAAATCAATTCCACATAGCGATTGTTCAGCACCATATTGACGGTGATGTCAGGGAATTCGGACAAAAACTCGCCCAACACAGGCGAGAGATGATTGACGCCAAAATCGGTTGCCACCGAGATGCGCAACAGCCCGGAAGGCGCGCTTTGCATGGAGGTGACCAGCGCGTCCGCCTCGCCCGCATCGTTCAAAACCCGGCGGGCGCGGTCATAATAGGCCAATCCGATCTCTGTCGGACTGACCCGGCGGGTTGTGCGGTTGAGCAACCGTGCGCCCAAACGCGCCTCAAGGGCAGATACATGTTTGGAAACGGCGGATTTGGAAATCCCCATCTTCTTTGCTGCATCCGTGAAACCGCCCTGGTCCACAACGGTGGCAAAGGCTTCCATTTCCGTCAGTCGATCCATGTCTGTCTTACCTACAATCTTGACCCTACAAGCCACATCAATGACGGTCAATTCGGGCAAGAATGGGGAAGATGGGAGACAATAGCGTGGTGTTTCAAGGATCGTTCTGCGTCAGGAAACGCAGAAACAATCCCAAAACGGCATTTTTGCCCCACCGAAAGCGCGCCTCCGGCGGGAGTGTTTGGGCAAGGAAGACACCGCGTCAGAGCGTGGCGGCAAGCCTTGCGCCCTGATCAATCGCGCGTTTGGCATCAAGCTCCGCAGCCACATCTGCGCCGCCGATGACATGACAGGCCACGCCTTGTGCCGCCAGCGCATCGGCCAAGCTGCGCTCGGACAGTTGCCCGGCACACAAAACAATGGTGTCCGCCTCGATCAATTGCCGCTCATCGGCCTTGGTGACCCAAAGCCCCTCGGAGGTGATTTCGTCATAAGACACGCCGCCGATCATCTTCACACCCTTCATCGCCAGAGTGGCGCGGTGAATCCAGCCGGTGGTTTTACCCAGCCGCTTGCCGGGTTTCTCGGCCTTGCGTTGCAACAAAGTGACCTGGCGCAGCGGCGCTTCGGGCTTTGGTCCCTCGGATGAAAGACCGCCGCGATCAAGGGTGGGATCGGTAATGCCCCATTCTTCTTTCCACTCTTTGAGGTTCAAGGTAGGGCTATCGCCTGTGGTCAGGAATTCAGCCACATCAAAGCCAATGCCCCCAGCGCCAATCACGGCCACACGCGGGCCGACCGCGACTCTGCCCCGCAGCACGTCGATATAAGAGACCACCGAATTATGTTCCTTTTGACAGGGGATCTCGGGATCACGCGGGCGCACGCCGGTGGCGATGATGACCTCGTCAAAACCCGCGAGCGTCTCAACCGTGGCTTCCGTGTTCAGACGCGTGGTGATGGTGGAGCGGGCGACCATGGTTGTGAACCACTCGACCAGCCCGTGAAATTCCTCTTTGCCCGGCACCTGACGTGCCATGTTGAGTTGACCGCCCAGCGCATCGGCTTTGTCAAACAGCGTGACCGCATGACCGCGCTCGGAGGCGACCATGGCCGCCATCAGACCAGCAGGCCCAGCGCCCACGACGGCCACGGTTTTGGGCCTCTCGGCGGGGAGATAGGTCAGTTCGGTCTCATGACAGGCGCGCGGGTTGACCAAACAAGAGGTGAGCTTTCCAGCGAAAGTATGATCCAAACAGGCTTGATTACAGGCGATACAGGGCGCGATCTCATCCGCTTTGCCCATTGCCGCTTTATTGACAAACTCAGCATCGGCGAGGAAAGGCCGGGCCATCGACACCATATCGGCGCAGCCTCGGCCAAAACATCCTCGGCCACTTGTGGATGGTTGATGCGGTTGGAGGTGATCACCGGGATCGACACCTCACCCATCATCCGTTTTGTCACCGAGGCAAAGGCCGCGCGCGGCACAGAGGTTGCAATCGTCGGCACACGCGCCTCGTGCCAGCCGATGCCGGTGTTGAGGATCGTCGCCCCCGCCGCCTCGACCGCTTTCGCCAACAGGACGACCTCATCCCAAGTCGAACCGTTCGGCACCAGATCAATCATCGAGATGCGATAGATCACGATGAACTCCGGCCCAACAGCGGCGCGCACACGTTTCACCACCTCGATGGCAAAGCGCATCCGGTTTTCATAGGAGCCGCCCCACGCGTCTTCGCGTTTGTTGGTATGGGTGACCAAAAATTGATTGATCAGGTAGCCTTCGGACCCCATCACCTCGACACCATCATAGCCGGCCTCTTTGGCGCGCAGGGCAGCGGTGGCATAATCCGCGATTTGTTTTTCGATGCCCGCCGCGTCCAATTCGGTCGGTTTGAACGGCGAAATCGGGGATTTGATCGCGGAGGGGGCGACGCAGTTTGGCCCGTAGGCATAGCGCCCGGCGTTCAAAATCTGCATCGCGATCTTGCCGCCCTCAGCATGAACGCGGTCGGCGACGCGACGGTGATTGGCAATATCTTGATCGGAGAACAGCCCAGCAGCCCCAGGGAACACCCCGCCTTCGGCATTCGGCGCCATGCCGCCGGTGACAATGATCCCGGCACCGCCCTTGGCGCGCGCCGCGTAAAATTCGGACACAGCCGCCCAATCGCCGCGCTCTTCCAACCCGGTGTGCATCGACCCCATCAGGGTCCGATTGCGCAGGCTGGTAAAGCCGAGGTCAAGCGGTTCAAGCAGATGCGGATACAGTTCATGCGTCATATGAGGGCCTCCCTTGCCCGCGCCAAAATGCGCTGAGCCGTGAGAGATGTCACTCGAAACGCGGCGTCAGGGCCACAAATGCGCGGCCTCAGTTTGCACCGACCTCAAGACAATGCCGCCGAAATGCCCGTTTGAGCATGTCCAATTCCTGACGCAGCAAGTCCATTTCGGCACGGATATCATCGGCCAGGCCATCGCCCGCGATCAGGGCAAAAGAGCCAAGCACCTGTCCGCTGTCCCGATCTGTGAAGACAAAGGTCTGCACCCCGTCACTGATCACTTCGGAGGGCACAGCAAAGCGGAAAAACCAAACCCCGGCACGGTCCGGGTCCTCGGACAGGGTGTGCCCCGGCAATGGTTGATCGAGATAGCTCACCTCAATCTCCGGCAGCCGTTCAATCGCATCGGGCACACGCAATTCGCCCTCCCAAATCCCCGCCTGAAGCCGCGTTTTGACCAATGTCACCTTGTCCATCTTGCTCTCCGTCAAAGTTCCGCGCGCGGACGGCGCGACAGAGTCAGGTCCCGCAGGACGATTTGGTTCATTTCGGGGCCTTCAAAGATCAAGTCGATCCAGAGTTTTTCAACCCGTTTTTCGTTCAGCTTGGTGTAAGCCAGATCAAAATCGACAAAGCCTTCGTCGGAATGCAACGGCAATTCGCGCACCAATTGTTCGAGGTTCGGACCGTGTTTCACATTCAGCCGGGCGAAAATTTCAATTGGCTTTTCAAGGTCCACCGCGAAATCCAGCCGCAACACGTGGCGCAAGCTCAACCCATGACAGACCTCATCCGGGATATTGACCGACAAGGACAAAAAAGAGCCGTCAAAGCGAAACACATCGAGGCGCAGACCAAAGGGAGCCAGGTCTGCTTCTGAACTGTTACGGACCTGGCGGTAGGTCAGTTCAGAGATTTGGCAATCGTGAAACAAGGTCGCCTCGGACCCGATGGATGTTTTCGAAGGCACCGCAGAGGCCCCTTGTGGCGCAATTGGACCGCGCCATAATTCGGGTCGATACGACCATTCGGTGTAAAGCGGCAATTGCATCGCATTCGATCCGATCAGCGGCAATGCCAAACGGCCTTCTGCAATGAAAAGGAATTGGTCCAACTCCCATCGCAGACTACGGGCCTGAGCACGCAACCACCGCAGTGTCGCAAGATCAAGCCCTTCGGCTGTGCGGACACGGCGCGCCCAACGCGCTATCGACGCTTTGTTGAGACGTTTTTCAAACAGTTTCCTGACCCGACCGCTCATACTCTTAAGAAACCTTTCTGTGCACCTGCCTTAGCCCATGACGTTCTTTGACGTGCCTTTGACTTTGGCCAATTATGACCGACACAGGTTTCATCTCAACAAACGCCCAATAAATCCAGTGTTTGGTTCCATTTTGGCAATAATTTCCGCCCATTACGTCGGGTTTTTACGCGCCAAAACCCCCGCGAACTGTTTCAAGGCGGTTTTTAATCCGCCAGACGACATTGGAGCCTGAGAGAACGGCGTTGCCGTCGCGGTCATCAACCGCCCCCCTGAGACAAAGAAGGCCCGCCAATATTCATCATCAAGCCCATTGATCATAGGCGCAGAGCTATCACGGGCATGGACAAAGACGGTGCCGCCTTCGATCGCACTGCCCAAAAGTGTGACCGTTGCCATGTTCCCAGACCGCGACAGGGCGGTGCGGCCAGCGTCGGAGGCAAAAAAGGCCTGAACGCCCGCTGCATCAAAGGCCGCCACGTCTGTCAACGGGCCAGAAACAGACAGAGTTAAAACCGCCGTGCTGGCTGTGCGCCCAAGATTGGAGCCGCCGCTCAGACCGGTGCAACTGCTCAAAAGCACGAAACTTCCGCCTTGCTCGTCTTTCACCGAGCCGGGGTCGATGCAAAATCCTGTTGGTCCGGCCACGGTCAGACCGCTACTGGACAGGCGGATCTCTTTCGGCGC
Source organism: Roseobacter sp. TSBP12 (assembly GCF_009129705.1). Lineage (NCBI taxonomy): Bacteria > Pseudomonadati > Pseudomonadota > Alphaproteobacteria > Rhodobacterales > Roseobacteraceae > Roseobacter > Roseobacter sp. TSBP12. The sequence goes on along the minus strand of NZ_PYIB01000026.1, from coordinate 189,285 downwards.
GGCCTGTGTGGGTGTCACGGGTGTCGGCACCGCCATCTGACAGGCCGACAGGGCCAAAACCAGACTGAGGATAAAGCCGCTCCAAAGCCCCTGTTTGTATCGGCTCATATGATGCCTTACCTTTACCAAAATCCCGAAAATCCAATTGACTGTCGCGTCGCAACCGCACTTGGCATACAAGGGATGTCGCCCTGCCTGCAAGCCATCCTTACACGGCTTGGCGGCACTACGCCGAGCGGCTTTCGGACCACCACAGGCCGTGCTATCGGTTTGGTCAAGCAACGCGCCGAACTCAGAAAGAACACCATGATCCCGCCCCGCCCTCATCCCTATGATGCGATCCTGCGGTCTGCGGCGCGCCGCCCCGAGCTTTGGCGCATCGCGGTTCAGATCTTGGCCGCTTTGGCGCTTGGAGCCTTGGTCACACCTGTGCTCTACGGGCTGATCGGGCGGATGGCGCCCGCGTTGATGCCCGTTCATTTTGGTCCGAGCGGGATCGTCATTGGGGCGACGCCCGGCGGGATGTTTGTGTTGCTGGCGGGCTATGCGGTGCTTTTGGTCGGCAGTGTTGTTTTGGCCCGCCGCTTGCACAACCGGAGCCTGCGCGAGATCACCGGACCGGCGAACGTGATGCGCAGGCAATTTTTCGCAACCCTCAAATGGGTCGCGCTCCTGAGCTTTGTCGCCATGCTCCTGCCGTGGGACAGCACCGATTCCGCGCTGTCAGAAAACCTCAATCTTGGGATGTGGCTGTTTTGGATGCCCTTCGCGCTTTTGGGCCTGATGATCCAAATCACTGCCGAAGAGGTGTTTTTTCGCGGCTATCTGCAAAGCCAACTGATCGCCTCGACCAAATCCTACACGCTGGGGGTATTGGCCGCCTCCGTTTTGTTCGGACTGGGCCATCTCAGCGGCGCGGTCGAAGGAACGGCGGCGATATTCCCGGTTGTCTGGGCGATGTTGTTTGGGCTTTTGGCGGGCGATCTGACCGCGCGTTCGGGCACAATTGGTCCGGCTTGCGCATTACACCTGATGAACAATGCCACCGCCATGGTGATCGCCCCGCAGCAAGACATCATGTCTGGCTTTGGTCGCATGGTCCAAACGCTTGATCTCACCGACGCCTATAGCGACCCAAAAGTGATTGCCTTTCAAACGCTGCTTTTGTTGGCAACATGGCTGACCGCAAGGCTTGCGATCAGGCGTTGATTGCAATTCTTCTCCCATGGCCTTATCTGAGGGCCAGTAATGTTACGTCCAAAGGCTCCCCGTATGAACTGGATTTCCAACTACGTCCGTCCAAAGATCAATTCGCTGTTTTCCAAACACGATACCCCGGACAACCTTTGGACCAAATGTCCAGAATGCAACACCATGCTGTTCCATCGCGAATTGGCAGACAATCTCAATGTCTGCACCAATTGCGATCACCACATGCATATCACGCCGCGCGCGCGCTTTTCGGCGCTGTTTGATGGCGGGGTGTTTTCTGAGATCAAGGTTCCCGAACCGATTGAAGATCCTTTGAAATTCCGCGACCAAAAACGCTATCCCGAGCGGATGAAAGCGGCACAGCGCTCCACCGGCGAAAAAGAAGCCATGTTGGTGGCTGAGGGCGAGATGGGGCGCACACCGATCGTGGCCGCCGCACAGGATTTTTCGTTCATGGCGGGTTCCATGGGCATGTATGTCGGCAATGCTTTCATCGCCGGCGTTGAACGCGCCATCGCACTCAAACGCCCGTTCGTGATGTTTTCCGCCGCCGGCGCGCCCGGATGCAAGAGGGGATTCTCTCCCTCATGCAAATGCCGCGCACCACCGTGGCGGTCGAGATGCTCAAAGAGGCTGGCCTGCCCTATATCGTTGTGCTCACCCATCCGACCACCGGCGGCGTCACCGCCTCCTACGCCATGCTGGGCGACGTGCAAATCGCCGAACCCAATGCATTGATTTGTTTCGCGGGTCCGCGTGTGATCGAACAGACGATTCGTGAAAAACTGCCCGAAGGCTTTCAGCGCGCCGAATACCTGTTGGATCACGGCATGTTGGACCGGGTGACCCACCGGAGTCAGATGAAATCCGAATTGGTCACGATCCTGCGCATGTTGGGACAAATGACCCCGGCCGTTGCGGGTGATCTTCCGGCACCCACACCCGAGGTCAAACCTCTTGAGGCCGCAAAAGCCCCCGAGGGTGCAAAGCCCAAAACGACCCCTGCCAAGGACGCGCAAAAGTGACATCCTCCTCGTCGGACATCATCCTTGATCGGTTGATGTCGCTTCACCCCAAGATCATTGATCTTGTGCTGGACCGTGTCTGGCGTTTGCTGGACGCCTTGGATCACCCCGAACGCGATCTGCCCCCGGTGATTCACATCGCGGGCACCAACGGCAAAGGCTCGACCCAGGCGATGATCCGTGCCGGGCTTGAGGCCGCCGACAAATCGGTTCACGCCTATACTTCGCCGCATCTGGCACGGTTTCACGAGCGCATTCGTTTGGCGGGCACGTTTATTTCCGAACCCGCGCTGATGCAGGTGTTGGAAGAATGCGAGATTGCCAACGGCGGCGCGCCGATCACCTATTTCGAAATCACCACCGTTGCGGGCATCCTCGCCATGGCGCGCACCCCTGCGGATTATACTTTGCTTGAGGTGGGCCTTGGCGGGCGGTTGGATGCGACCAATGTGGTCGAGTCCCCGGCCTTGACCATCATCACCCCGATCTCGATTGATCACACTCAATATCTGGGCGAAACTCTGGCCGAGATTGCGACGGAAAAAGCCGGGATCATCAAACGCGGTGTGCCCTGTATCGTTGGCCCGCAACCCGACGAGGCGATGGAGGTCATCGAAGCCCGCGCCGCCCGTCTTGGCGCGCCGCTTTTGGCCTATGGTCAACACTGGCATGTTTGGGAAGAACGCGGTCGCCTGATTTATCAGGACGAACACGGGTTGCGTGACCTGCCGCTGCCGCGTCTGATCGGCCATCACCAAGTCATCAACGCGGGCGCTGCCATTGCCGCGCTGCGCCATCTTGGCTTTGACGATGCCGCCTTTGAGGCCGCTTTAACGGACGCCTATTGGCCCGCCCGGATGCAACGCCTTGCCACCGGACCGCTGAATGATGCCGCCCCGAAAGCCGAGCTTTGGCTTGATGGCGGCCATAATCCGGCTGCGGGGATCGCCTTGGCCGAGGCTCTGGACCGTTTGCCAAACCGTCCAACCTATATGGTCTGCGGCATGCTGAACACCAAAGACGTGGGAGGCTATCTCGAACCGCTCGCGCGCCATGCCGAACGGCTTTATGCGGTGTCGATTCCCGACGCCCAAGCCACCCTGCCCGCCTCCGCCACCGCCGAAACGGCGCGCGAAGTTGGGATGGAGGCCCTCGAAGCCCAAAGTGTTTTGGCCGCAGTGCAAGAGATCGTCAGCACCGCCCCCGAAGCGCGTATATTGATCTGTGGCTCGCTCTATCTGGCCGGGCATATCCTGCAAGACAACGCGTGATCTGAACAGTCTCTGTGCGCTCGCGCATGTAGGCGCACGGCGGATTTGGCAGTATCTCTAGGCCAAGCACAGGAGATGCATCATGTCTTTGGAATTCGGAATCGACACGTTTGGTGATGTCACATGGGACGATCAGGGCCGCGATCTGTCGCACGGCCAAGTGATCCGCAACGTCATTGAAGAGGCCAAACTGGCCGATGCGGTTGGCCTCGATATTTTCGGTCTGGGCGAACATCACCGCGACGATTTTGCGGTCTCCGCCCCGGACACGATCTTGGCCGCCATCGCCGCCGTGACCTCAAAGATCAAACTCACCTCTGCAGTTACCGTGTTGTCCTCGGACGATCCGATCCGGGTGTTTCAACGGTTTTCCACGATCCAAGCCATTTCAAATGGCCGCGCCGAAGTCACGCTTGGACGCGGCTCATTTACCGAATCTTTCCCGCTCTTTGGCTTTGATCTCTCCGATTATGAGATGTTGTTTGAGGAAAAATTTGAGATTTTTTCCAAACTGACCAGTGAGGAGAAAATCAGTTGGTCGGGCCGTCATCGCACCCCGCTCAAATCGCAAACGGTCTATCCGCGCCCTGAAAAGCCGATCCCGGTCTGGGTCGGTGTTGGCGGCACCCCCGAATCCGTAGTGCGTGCGGCCACCAATAACATGTCGATGTCTTTGGCCATCATCGGCGGCCCACCCGCCCGTTTTGCCCCCTACGCCGGGTTGTACCGCGAAGTGCGCGAAAAAATGGATGCGGCACCCTTGCCCATTGGCTGTCATTCGCCGGGCCATATTGCCGCCACCGACCAAGAGGCACGGGATCGGTTTTTCGACGGCTACCGCGTGATGCATCAACGCATCGGGCGCACACGCGGCTGGCCGCCGCTGACCCGTGACGCATTTGAACACGAGGTTGAAAACGGCGCGCTGTACGTTGGCTCGCCCGACACGGTGGCGCGCAAAATTGCCGCCACGGTTCAGGCGCTCGATGTCCAGCGGTTTGATCTCAAATATTCCGCTGGCCCGGTCAGCCATGAGGTGTTGATGGACAATATTCGGCTCTATGGCGAAGAGGTTGTGCCGCGGGTGCGCGCGCTTTTGGGCCTCACAGCCTAAGTCACGCGCCGTCTTCGGCCTCGCCCCAGCTCGCGTCCTGCATCTCGCGCAGGCGCGACGCGGTGCGTTCAAATTCAAACGCCCCAGCGCCTTCGACATACAGGCTCTCGGGCTCATCCACCGCACTACACACCAGCCGCACCTTAGCCTCATAAAGCGCGTCAATTAGGGTCACGAACCGTTTGGCCTCGTTGAAGTTGCTCCGGGTCAGGCGCGGAATGTCTTCCAAGATCAGCAGCTTAACAGCGCCCGCGATGACAAGATAATCGCCGGGGCCAAACATCTGACCACAGAGATCCCAAAAGCTCGCCCGCGCAATGCCGTTGTGAAACCTGGGCAAGACGACATCGCGGCCTTTGACCTTGAGCGTCAGCGACTCGGTCGCACCGCCGGTCAAATCCGTCCAAATATCCTCAATCGCTGCCCGTGCCTCTGCGTCCACCGGCTGAAAATACACCGGCGTTCCGGTCAAACGGCCTTGGCGATAATCCACCGGAGAATGCAGATGATGCACCTCCAGCCGTTCTTTCAAAATGGCGATGAAGGGCAAAAACAGCTGGCGGTTGAGCCCGTCTTTGTAGAGATCATCTGGCACCCGGTTCGAGGTGGTCACGACGGTGACGCCCTTGGCAAACAGCCCCTCAAACAACCGCCCCACGATCATCGCGTCGGCGATGTCGGTGATTTGCATCTCATCAAAGCACAAGAGTTTGATTTCGCTGGCGATCTCTTCGATCACGGGGGCTATGGCATCCGGTGTTCCGGCCTTGCGCGCCGTGTTGATGCCGTCTTGGACCTCTTGCATGAAAGCATGAAAATGCACGCGGCGCGCCGGCACCGGGGCATGGTCATAAAACAGATCCATCAACATGGATTTGCCGCGCCCCACACCGCCCCAAAGGTAGAGCCCCGTGATGGGTTCGGGTTTCTTGCGCCCGCCGATCAGGGACAAAAGCCCTTTTTTCCCGGTCGGTTGGCTGGCCAGTTGCGCCCGCACCCGTTCCAGCATCGGCAGCACAGATTCCTGCGCCGCATCCGCGCGCAGCGTGCCCTCGGCCACGCGGGCCGCATAAATATTCATAAGCGTATCCATGCCCTCCCCATACTGCGTCCCGGATCATAAGAAAAGATGATGCGTTTCATGCCAATCATTCAATTGACCTGTGCCCGGATTTTGCCGAAAGCTGACGCAAAGGAGACCAAAGATGTCCACCGCACGCACACCACTTCTCACCCCCGTCCTTTTGGCTGGGTGTATCGTCATCATCGTCAGCTTCGCGATCCGAGCCTCCTTTGGTGTGTTTCAGATCCCGATTGCCACCGAGTTCAACTGGCCCCGGTCGGAATTTTCCTTGGCCATTGCGTTGCAAAACCTGTTTTGGGGCATCGGACAGCCAATTTTCGGCGCTTTGGCCGAACGGATTGGTGATCGAAAAGCCATCATCCTTGGCGCCTTGACCTATGCGGCGGGGCTTGTGCTGTCGTCATTCGCGGTCACACCTGAGGCACATCAGCTCTACGAAGTGCTTGTCGGATTTGGCATCGCGGGCACAGGGTTTGGCGTGATCCTGGCGGTCGTGGGCCGGGCGTCTTCGGATGAAAACCGGTCGATGTCCTTGGCCATTGCCACGGCGGCGGGGTCCGCCGGACAGGTGTTTGGCGCGCCTTTGGCGGAATGGCTTTTGGGAATGATGGCATGGCAAAACGTGTTTGTCCTCTTCGCCGCTGCAATCTTACTCACGCTCTTGGCGCTGCCCCTGATGCGCTCGCCACACATGGCAAGCAAAGCCGAATTGGAAGAGAGCCTTGGCGCGATCCTTGGCAAAGCCTTTCGCGACCCAAGCTACACGTTGATCTTTTTGGGCTTCTTCTCCTGTGGCTATCAGCTTGCCTTTATCACCGCGCATTTCCCTGCGCTGGTGACCGAGATGTGCGGCGCGATTGACCCGTCGGGCACGCTCGCATCTCTGGGCGTGACCTCTACCTCGGCTTTGGGCGCTGTGTCGATCTCGCTCATCGGCTTGGCCAATATCTGTGGCACACTGTTCGCTGGATACCTCGGCAAACGCTATTCAAAAAAGTATTTGCTGACCGGGATTTACATTGGCCGGACCTTGGCCGCTGCCGCCTTTATTGCCTTCCCGATCACGCCAACATCCGTGTTGGTCTTCTCTGTCGTCATGGGCGCGCTGTGGTTGGCCACGGTACCTCTGACCTCCGGCCTTGTCGCCCATATTTACGGGCTGCGTTACATGGGAACGCTCTACGGCATCGTGTTCTTTTCTCACCAACTCGGCGCGTTTCTTGGTGTTTGGCTGGGCGGACGGCTTTATGACGTCTACGGCAATTACACCGCCGTCTGGTGGGTTGGCGTTGGTATCGGGGCGTTTTCCGCCATCGTGCATTTGCCGATCAAAGAGGTGCCTCTGGGCAAACGCGTGGCAAACGCTTTGGCTTAAAACCCTGCGGCGCTGAGGTCTTTCGCCGTCAAAAGCCCCTCAGACACAAGACGATCGGCCCAGCCCCTTGGCCCGTCAAACAGATGCGTCTGCCAGCCTCGGCTGGCGGCCATATCAAGGTTTTCAAGGCGGTCGTCGGTGAACAAAAGCGCCTTTGGTGCGATGTGGCAGTCCGCTTCGACCATCTCGAAAATCAAAGAATGCGGTTTGACACAGCCCATGCGGCCAGAGACGTAACGGCGGTCAAACTCCATCAAAAACGGGTATTTCGTTTCGGCAAATTCGAAACTTTCAATGCCAAAATTGGTCAGAGCAAAAACCGGAATGCCCTTGGCCCGCAAAGCGCGTAAAATCGCGACAGAGCCGGGAATGGCGGGAGCGGCCATTTTGATCCAGTCGAAATACCACATCAGGATTTCGTCTTTGAATTCAGGGTAGTGATCCGCCGTTGCCGCAATCGTTTCGCGAAAATTTGCGCCCTGATCGACACGATCGTTCATCGCGTGCAAATCAACGGTTTCAAACATCTCGCGACGGCGCGCTTCGCCGATCACCGCATCGTAATGGCGCTCCGGCTGCCATTCGATCAACACGTTGCCAATGTCAAAAATCACCGCGTCTATGGTCATAGGGCATCCCTTTTTGCGCCTTGCACCGCGCGTTCCAAAGCATCCAAAAACCGCGAGCGATCCGCCTTTGAAAATGGTTTTCCGCCGCCTTGGCGGAACGGGTCCGCCGCGCGCAAATCATACATCAAATCGCGGGTCGCCAACGCGTTACCGATGTTCGCGGGCGTAAACGCCTCGCCGTCATGTTTGATCACGCGCGCACCCGCTTCGACCGCTTTGGCCGCCAAGGGAATGTCACCCGTGACCACCACATCACCGACGCCGCGCGCTCCGCAATCCACATGTCAGCCACATCCGGGCCATCGGGAACGATGACCAACTCGACATAGGGATTGGGCGAGGGCCGCAGCCCGCCGTTGCAGACAAAGAGACAGGGAATTTGGTGCCGGGTGGCGACTTTTTCGGCCTCGGCTTTGACTGGACAGGCATCGGCATCAATGTAGATTTTGGTCACAGATGCCTCCGAGGCGCTGGCTTATAGGTCAAATCTGCATCAACCGCCGCCGATCAATGCCCCCGCAGCGAACACCAGCGCGCCGCCAAGCACAACCTGAAAAGCCGCCCGCAAGAAGGGTGTTTCCATGAATTTGTTTTGAATCCACGCAATGGCCCACAGCTCGATAAAGACCACGATGAAGGCGATGATCGTTGCAGTCCAGAAGTCGGTGATCAGATAGGGCAGCGCGTGCCCCAAACCGCCGACCATCGTCATGATGCCCGAGGCAAAGCCGCGTTTGATCGGAGAGCCACGTCCCGAGATCACGCCATCGTCATGCGCGGCCTCGGTGAAGCCCATGGAAATCCCCGCGCCCACAGAGGCGGCAAGGCCGACAAGAAAGGTGGTGTGGGTGTTTTGGGTGGCAAAGGCGGTGGCGAAAATCGGCGCAAGGGTCGAGACCGAGCCATCCATGAGGCCCGCGAGGCCGGGTTGCACCCATGTCAGCACGAATTGACGATGCGCGGCCTTGTCTTCGGCCTCGCGCTCGTCTCCATCGAGGAACTCTTTCTCCAATTCCCCGGCTTTTTTGTCGTGCCCGGCCTCCGCGGCGGCCAGATGTCCCAAAAGTGCGCGGGTGTCGGCATCTGTGGTGCGCGCGGCGGCTTTGAGGTAAAATTCTTCGGCGCCACGTTCCATCGCCTGCGCTTCGGACCGCATCCGCTCAAGCCCGAGATTTTCGATCAACCACACCGGATTGCGCGCATAATAGCCCGAAACATGCTCGCGCCGGATCAACGGAATAACAGTCCCGAACCGTTTTTTATGCAGTTCAATCAAAGAGGTGCGGTGGCCGTCTTCCTCTTTTGCCATCGCCTCGAACACAGCCGCACTGCTAGGGAATTCTTCGCGTAAACGTTCGGCATACATACGATAAATCTGCGCATCATCTTCCTCGGAAGAGATCGCGAGTGCGAGGATTTCCTGTTCCGTCAGATCAGAAAAGCGGCGGCGATTGGCAAAACCGGGGATCATTTGGGCCTCTCTTTTAGAATGGTTCTAAATTATGAAATTCACCGATGGTTCGCAAGCATCAATTTACTCTAGAGCGTTCCGCCATAAATCCGTGATTCAGGTTTATGGCGGAACCTGTTAAACTAAACTGTTGAGTTCAGAAATGCTTGCTCAACTGCACCGATCCGTTTAAATATTGATGTGGTCCGTGTGTTGTACGGCCTTCGATCGACATCCCTGTCGAGCACTGGGCAGGCCATAGGGCCTGCCTTTTTTCTGTATCACTCCAGAACACGAAAGGGCAGTTTGTTTTCTTATTTCGTGATTCAGAAAACCCAAAAACCGCTCTACTATAACCAGACACGGAGGGGACTCATGAGCGATACACATCCCGCGATAAAAAAGGGACGCAAATTCGATCAGGTTGTCGAAGGGGCGCGCATTGTGTTTCTACGCGACGGATTCGAGGGCGCATCAGTTGATGACATCGCCCGCGAGGCTGGCGTGTCCAAAGCCACGCTCTATAGTTATTTCCCTGACAAACGCGTGTTGTTTTTAGAAATCGCAGCCCAAGAAACCAGACGGCAGGCCGACGCGTTTGAAGAGCGCATGGACGAAAACCTTTCGCCTGACGCGCTTCTACCAAATGTCGGCCGCAAAATCCTTGATTTCATCCTCTCGGATTTTGGTCAGGCGGTGTTTCGCATTGCGGTGTCGGAAAGTGACCGCTTCCCCGAATTGGGTCGTAAATATTATGAAAGCGGCCCGGCCTTGGTGACCAAGCGCTTGTCGCAATATCTTGCAAGCTGCACCGCACGCGGCGAATTGGCGATTGACGACATCGAACTGGCCGCCGAGCAATTTGCCGAATTGTGCAAGGTCCGCGTCCAATCCATGCGTCTGTTTCAGGCCTGTTGCGACATCGACGATTCTGAAAAGCAAAAGGTCATCGACGGCGCAGTTCACATGTTTTTATGTTGCTATGGAGTACGCAAATGATCCGCCCCACAGTTGTTGCCCTCATCCTCGGTGCCTGCGCCCTGATCGGATGCAAAGAAGAGACACAAGAGCCCAATGGAGGTCCGGAACCTATGGCTGCGACAGAATGCGCTTTAGAGCTACTTACCCCCTTGATCGGGCAGGACAAATCCGCGCTTGACGCGTTTGATCTTCCCGAAGGCACCCGCATCATCCCTCCGGGGCGCATGGTGACAATGGACTTCCGCCCGGAGCGCACGAATATTGATCTGGATGCAACGGGCCAGATCATCCGCATTTGGTGCGGCTAAACGCAACACATCAGCCAACGCAACGCCCCCTAAAGGAAAAGCCGAGACAGCAAGCTGCCTCGGCCTTACAAGTTGGTTTTGAGCGAGATCCCCGGAGTCACGAACTGGGTGGGGGCTGTTAAACCGTAACACCGGGGCAAAGCGTTCTCGCTCTGCCTAACGTTTTGCCCCAACACCTTGGCCAAAAAAGGGGTGAAACAAGAAAAGTCGCAGACCATTTCATGGCCGCAATAAGGCGACCGGGGGTGGCAGTCGATTGTGAAATGAGTTTCCTTGATTTCTGACAGATTTATGACCAAGCTCAGAACATGAATGCACCAACTCCCTTTCCCGGCCCCGCGCCTCAACACGACAGGGTCGCCTTTGATCGCCAGGAACTTGGCACGATCCTGGGACTGTATGGCCGGATGGTGGCCGCGGGCGAATGGCGCGATTATGGCATGTCGTTTCTCAAAGATGTCGCCGTATTTTCCGTGTTTCGACGCACCGCCGAACATCCGATCTACCGGATTGAGAAACGTCCAAAACTGCGCGGCAAACAAGGGATGTATTCGGTCATCGGCATGGATGGCCAGATTCTCAAACGCGGCGGCGATCTGCGCGCTGTGCTGCGGATTTTGGACCGCAAACTGATCCGCGCGGTCGAATAGGCCCGCCTTACATCCGCCGATGCGCCGTGACCGGCCCATCGCCCTGCGCCTCGATCCGTGCAATTGCCCGCAAGATCGGCTCATAGGCCACAGCCATGTGATGAGCATTGGCGTGAATCAGAACTTCGTCATCGACGCAAAGCGCCACATGGCCCTTCCACAACAAAAGATCGCCGCGCCTGTAGGGCGCTGAGGCGGGGGCGCCCATACTCATTTGCATATCGCTGTCACCCGGGCAGTCGATACCACAGGCCAAAAACGCCGCCTGAACGAGACCCGAACAATCAATGCCAAAGGCGGAATTGCCGCCCCAAAGGTAAGGCGTCCCAAAGAACAGTTGCGCGACCGTGACAGGATCGGAAAAGGGTCGCTCGATCGGGCGGATATGCGGTTTCGGTACAAAAAACCCGCCCTCGATCTCCATAAATTTGCGCCGCTCATCCACCACCCGGATGCGCGCGCCGAAAGACAGGCTTGCCACCGCTTCGGATTTGAAATCATCGGTGGGATAAAGATGGGCAGCGCGCACGGAAATCAGGTGGGTTGGCGTCATATTCGGCCCAAGATCGGCCTCAGCCACATAGCCCACATAGCCATCGCGCCGCGCGACGCCAAAGGCCCATCCGTCTCGGCGCTCCAGCACGTCAAACCCGTCGCCCCACAACACTTGTCGATCCCGCGCACCGTCGGGTGCGGTGCGCAAATCGGCAACAGGGACGCGGACGGTGGCGGGCTTTGCAAGCACTTCGCTCTGGCCTTGGCGGGCATATCCCGCAAGCGCCACTCGGGTATTGGCCGGAGTCAGGCGGCGATCCGTCATAGCGACAAAAGCTCCGGCAAAGCGGCCAAAAGCGCGCGTGCCCCTTGGCCAACGCCGCCTTTGGGACGCGCTGGCGCAGCCGTCGGGTTCCACCCATAGATGTCAAAATGCATATACCGCGGAGACTCGGTCACGAAACGCCGCAAAAACAGCGCAGCAGTGATCGACCCGGCCATGCCACCCGAGGGGGCGTTGTCGAGATCGGCAATCCCCGGCTCGATCATGCTCTCGTAAGGCTCCCAATAGGGCAGTTGCCAGACCGGATCGGCCACCTTGGCCGCCGCGGCTGACAGCACCAAGGCATCCTTCGGATCAGTGGCAAAAAACGGCGCGAGATCCGGCCCAACGGCCACGCGCGCCGCTCCCGTGAGGGTCGCCATCGAGATCAACAAATCCGGCGGGGTTTCATCCGCAAGCGCCAGAGCATCGGCCAAAACCAAACGCCCCTCGGCATCGGTATTGTTGATTTCAACCGTCAATCCTTTGCGCGAGGTCAACACGTCTTGTGGCCGGAAGGCGTTGCCCGACACCGCGTTTTCCACCGCCGGGATCAACACCCGCAGTCGCAGCGGCACATCCAGCGCCATGATCATTTTCGCCAGCCCCAAAACGGTCGCCGCCCCACCCATGTCCTTTTTCATCAAGCCCATGGAAGCGCCGGGTTTGAGGTTCAACCCGCCAGTGTCAAAACACACGCCTTTGCCCACCAGTGTCAACGTCGGCCCTGCCTTGCCCCAGCGCATGTCGATCAAGGCAGGGGCGCGCGGCGAGGCACGGCCCACGGCGTGAATCATCGGGAAGTTTTGCTCCAACAAAGCCTCACCTGACGTTACAGAAATCTCTGCACCATGCGCCTGCGCCAAGCTGCGCGCCGCCTGTTCCAACTCGGCCGGGCCCATGTCATTTGAGGGCGTGTTGATCAGATCACGGGTCAGCGCCTCGCCCGCAGCAATGGCTTCGATCCGACCGACATCGATGCTCTCAGGAGCCACAAGATGGACGGAGGATTTTGACTTTTTAACATATGTATCAAAAACATATCCGGACAGAAGCCACGCCAAAAGCTGCTCCTCCAATGCCTCGCCCGTCAGCGTCGTGTGCAAGGCATAGGTGCCGTCCGGCAATTTCGCACGCACCGCGCCAAAGCCAAACCGGTCCCGCGCCCGCGTTTTTTCGGTGCCAAACCCGGCGACAACCGCCGCAATTTTCCCGTCTGCCGGAATCACGCAGACAGTGCCCAATGCGGCGGAAAACCCATTGGCTTTGAGCCAGAGCTTATCATCGTCGGATCGGGTGGCGAGGAAACCGTCCAGATCGTCAGCGCCGATCAGGAACAAAGGAACAGCGGACTCTGTGGGTGAGACAAAAGAAAGTGGCATCGGACGGGCCTTTCATTGGCGTTGCGCCAAGACTAACCGATCCGATGCCACCTGCAAGCTGGTTCGCGGGACGGCTGTCCGGCGCACCAAAGTCTTTTCTGTCGCCTCTTTTGATCCGCGATTGTCGGAACGGGTCAGAGCGATGCGCCCTGAAGGTCCCATACCGCCAAAAGGGAATTTTCCCCGATCCGCATCAACCGCTCCACACAAGCGGCCAAGGCCGTTCCGTCATCGGACAGCGCCAATTCATTCACGTCACTTGCGACGCGTGCGAAACTGACCATCCCGATCTGTTCGGAAATTGCGACCATCGAGCGTGCTGCTCGCTGTAAGTCTTCGAGCTGGCTCTTTCTATAGCTGCTCTCGACTTTGGCCAATCTGACCGCCAGTTCTTCCATGGCGCGCGACACGACACCATCGGCCCCTGACGTGCCAAGTTGACCATAAAGTTGATCCAAACGGTCTCGATCAACGTGCACAGCCCCATCGGGCCGCAGCTTTACCACCACCATTTTAGTACCCCACATATTTGAGCGCCCCCACGCGCCGTGATCTGACTTTGGCTCAAGACCCTCAAGAAAAGGTTTAGTCCCAAGCTGATTTTCCCTCGAATTCCTCGAAAACTCTCATTACATTCGCGCAAACTGGCTATCGACATCCCCAAGAGAGCTTCTCCGCGATGAAATATGCAAAACCCCTCCCAAGCTATATGGTTCAACGGTATCAAGGATGGAAAGCGACCACGTTTGCCGAGAACAAATCCTGGTATCGCCGTCTGGCCGAAGACGGTCAGCGTCCGCGCGCGTTCATCATTTCCTGCTGTGATTCGCGGGTTCATGTGACATCCATTTTTGGCGCGGATCAGGGCGAATTTTTCATCCACCGCAACATCGCCAATCTTGTCCCACCCTTTGCCGACGATGGCGACCATCACGGCACATCGGCGGCGGTTGAATATGCCGTCACCGCGCTCAAAGTGGCGCATATCGTGGTTTTGGGCCATTCCAATTGCGGTGGCGTTCAGGGCTGTTACGACATGTGTTCGGGCAATGCGCCTGAGCTTGAAGAAAAGTCTTCGTTTATCGGCCGCTGGATGGACATCTTGCGTCCCGGATATGAGCGCGTCCTCGACAAACCGGAAGGCGAACGCAAGCGGGCATTGGAAAAAGAATCCATCCTTGTGTCGCTTGAAAACCTGATGACGTTCCCCTTTGTCCAAGCCGCCGTCGAAGCCGGTGATCTGACACTTCATGGGCTTTGGACCGACATTGGTGAGGGCGATTTGCATCAGTACGACCCCGAGACCAACAGCTTCTCGCCAATCTGATCCGCTTAAGCCACCAACCGCAGAACGGTTTCAATCGTATCGTCGTTGAGCGCAAGCGCATTGGTCAAAAGATAGGGCGCATCGCCACTGTTTCCGGCCTGCGCTGTCCCAATTACTGCGCCGGTTTCAACAGAACTGGAGCGTACGAACATGGGTTTGCTCATTTGTGTGAGCGTCTGACGGATGACCGGACGCTTACTCAGGTCCAGTGCCTCAATCTCTTCGGGAAAGAACATAACGGCCCCGCTTTGATGCAAGTTCAGAGCGATGGTGCGACCTTGGCGGGCTTTGTCGAAATAACTGGTCATGGCGTTTCCTTTTTCAGAGTGGCAGTCGGTTTGGATCAGGCGACAAGCGCAATACGCGCGCCTTGGTCCGGGCGAAAATCGGGGGTTTCGCGACATCCGCCCAAAAGCACAACATTGGAACGGCGTGCATCACGGGTCAGATTATGGTTCGCCGGGCGGCATGTCGCCTCAAACTCCTGCACATCCCAGCTGAAAGACATCGCGCCGTATACGGTGCCAGATTGGCCGGTTGTTTTCATCAGCATGATCATCGTTCCATCCTTTCGGTCCGTGCCCCCGGCCCCCGTGAGATAAAGGGACCACAGAGCGCGGTTTGACGGTAGGAAAGCATGGAAACAATTTGAGATATTTGCTGATTTTCGGCGAAGCGGAAAAACAATAGCCCTGTGTTATCAAACACCTAAACCAGAGTTAAAGCTCTGTTTGAAAAGTTAAAATTTGGTGCAACCCCCAAAAGAGGGTTAATTTCGCCAAAGGTCCATGACGCGCGTCGGGCGAAGGTCGGGCAAGCCCGCGGCAGCTTCATGGCGGCTTTGTGACGTCCTCTGTTTCTCTCCACTTTCGAACGAATCGCCGGCCCAGCGCGGACGGCGCGCAACAGGGCGCCGCCCGCATAGTATGCGTTCAGCCCTGAATCATTCCAGCGCCATCCCCTCAGGCCAGCGCAGGCTTTCCCGCAAAGTGATGTCTTGGGTCTTGCCCGCATCCAGATCGAAATGCCACGCCATCACACCGCGCTTGTCGTCCAGATTGGTCATATCCGGCATCGGCGTGGCCGACCAATCGACCTTAAGGTCTTCTTGCTCCGACACGGACACCCGGTCGATCACCTCTATCGGCCAGGTCTTCGCCGTCAGGTTTTCCACGGAAATCCGCACCTCAGACGACATTTCATTCGATTTCGAAATCACGCCCCGATCGCCTTCGTTTTTCGCCAGCACCGTTCGGGTCACGCGGATGCCATCGACCACACCAAAGGCCAGATCGACCTCGGCCCCGTCCACAACCGTGTCCAAACGGGTCTCGCCAAGGCTCACCCCGTCGCGGATCAGCCGCACAGAGCCGGGCACCAACATTTCGCTCGTGTCATTGGTGAAATGTGCCATGAGATAACCAGTGTCTTCAAAAAGCGGCACAGCCCGCACCATGATCTCCGGCGACAGGGCCACTTCGGAGAGGGCGAATTCGCTCATTCCCTCATCGGAATAGAGCGTTGTCGGCGTCGGATAGCTATAGGTCAGGCTCAACCCGGTAAGAGTGGCGGTGGCCATTTGTTTGTCCATCGCCATGGGCGCCGCCATCACCGATTCGGCATAGCCCGCCATGCCTGCGTCCGCGCTGCGCATCAATTCCTGAACCGGCTGTGGCTCATAAATGCGGCGCACCCAGGGGTAGACCTCATTTGGATCGCTGCGTCGCGCCGGATTGTCGGTGGCAAAGCGCAACATCACGTTCTGCCAGTTCTCGCCCGTCTCCTGAGTCGCCTGCACCGCGCGGGTAAGGTCCAACGTGCCTGTTTCTGTGTTCAGCCGCGCCGTATACATCGGCCGCCAATAGGCATCGTCCACACTATAGCTGAAATCCACCGTCACATCGCCCGCCTCGGCGACATCCAGCGCGAGGGTGATCGACAGGCGGTCACCCCCAGACGGGGCAAGACGGTCCAAGGCGGCTTTGGCGCGGGTGATATTGTCCTTGAGGGCCTCAAGGTCTCGGTCTGCGGCCTCGGCGCGGGCGGTCGCATCAGCCATGGCAAGACGGGCGGACAAGGAGTGTTCGCGGATCATGTCAGCCGTGGCGGCCATCGTGTCGACAGACGTGGCCTCCCCTGCCGACAGGCGACCCAAATAGGCCAATGTGTCCTCGGCGGCGGCGACCTCTAGGCGTACTGCGGCGGCTTTACGGGTCTCGTCGCGCAGCTGCGCCTCAAGCGCGTCCAATGCGGCTTTCGCGGCCTTGGCCTCTGGTGTGCGGTAGCGCTCCGCATCGCCAATGGTGGCTGTGCGTGCATAGGTGACCGGACCCAACGCGGCACCCGTTACCGTGCTTTGCAGACTGGCAATGATCCCGTCGACCGAGCTTGCAGGAATGTCGGTAAAGGTCACCTCATGCTGGCCCGCGGGAAGGCTGATCTGGCCCTCTCGGGTCACGGTGGCGCTTTGCGGGTAAAGCGTCACTTCGGTGACATCCGACTGGGCGGAAAAACTATCGGCCAAGCTCATACCGGGCACAGTCATCGCGCAGATCACAAGCGCGGATGTGGTCCAAATGGATTGTTTGGCAATGGGGTTTGAAAACATCGTTTCCTCCTGTTCGATCGGAGGAGAAGGTCCAATGGCACTGCGTGAGACGCAAGTCATATTCCCGCGACAGAGGAGCTTTTGCGCCGCTCCCGGCAAAAGCCCGCCGACGGAGATGCCTTGTTAAGCCACGGTTTTATTATAGCCCTCACCCGCAATGCCGCCGAATTTGTCCCCAAAGGTGCGGCATAACTCCTCGCGCGTCAGGCGGGGCTCGGTGTTCACGATTTCCTCGGCCCAATCGCCCATCCGATCTTCGGCGTCACATTTAGGCGCGCAAGGATCGTGCCGGATGGCGCTGAGATTGATCTTCACTCGAAACATAAATGACCTCCCTCTCTATGTGGCGGTGTCTTCAGTCAATCAGAACATAACAGCGCCACAATTTCTCCGCGCTGATAAATAAACTTTAAAGTTAATGCGGCCTCTAGGAGGAATTTTCAAAACTCCCCTTTTATTTCAATGACATAAATAGATAAAAACTTGAATTTATTGCTCTGTGAGCGCTCTGAGTTTTCGATCTTTTGGGCGCAAAGATGGCAAAACTGGTCCCTAAATCCAATAAAAAGACGGCAATGCTGTCCGCGCAGCGTCGAATCGGCAACAAAAAGGGCGCCCGCAAGCGCCCTTTCTTTAAGACTTTAGTAACCAAAGATCAGAGGCTCTTTTGGCCTCCTACCCTTAGCCTTTTTTCAAAACCCGACGGCCCAGAAGCTCGGCGATCTGAACCGCGTTCAGAGCCGCGCCTTTACGCAGGTTGTCGGAGACGCACCACAGGTTGAGACCATTCTCGATGCTCACGTCCTGACGGATGCGCGAGATAAAGGTGGCGTAATCGCCAACGCATTCAACCGGCGTGACATAGCCGCCATCTTCGCGCTTATCGACCACCAAGATCCCCGGCGCAACGCGCAGGATTTCGCGGGCTTCATCTTCGTCCAGAAACTCTTCGGTCTCGATGTTGATCGATTCAGAATGGCCGACAAACACCGGCACACGCACACAGGTCGCGGTGACTTTGATCGACGTGTCCAAAATCTTTTTGGTCTCGGCGATCATTTTCCATTCTTCTTTGGTGTCGCCGGAATCCATGAACACATCAATATGCGGGATCACGTTAAAGGCGATCTGCTTGGTGAATTTCGCCGCGGCGCGTTCCTGACCTGGGACATACATGCCCTTGGTCTGATCCCACAACTCATCAATCCCGGCTTTGCCCGCGCCAGATACCGATTGATAGGTCGACACAACAACGCGTTTGATTTTGGCACGGTCATGCAGCGGCTTCAAAGCCACAACCATCTGCGCGGTCGAACAGTTCGGGTTGGCAATGATGTTTTTCTTCGCATACCCCATCACGGCGTCCGGGTTCACTTCCGGCACGATCAACGGCACATCGGCGTCGTAGCGATAGAGCGACGAGTTGTCGATCACCACACAGCCCGCTTTCGCGGCTTTCGGCGCGTAGATTTTGGTCGCGTCAGACCCCACGGCAAACAACGCCATGTCCCAGCCGGTGAAATCAAAGGTGTCAAGATCTTGGGTCTTGAGGGTCTTGTCGCCAAAGCTCACTTCGGTGCCGAGAGATTTGCGCGATGCAAGAACCGCAATCTCATCCACAGGAAACTCGCGCTCGGCGAGGATGTTCAGCATTTCGCGGCCCACGTTGCCCGTGGCGCCTGCGACGACGACTTTATAGCCCATTTGGCACTCCTCATCAGTCCAGGTTGACTGGCGCGGAGCCTTACGCGAAAGGGCGTTTGGAGGAAAGAGGGTTTAGTGCCCTACGGCAGTCTTTGCCGCCTTTATCCGCTGTACTGCGGCGTTTTGGTCGATCTCGATGGTGCCATCGGGGCTTTCCGATACATGCGGGAAATGCACCTGATCAAGATAATTCATGAAAGCGGCCCGCAAGACCGGATCAAAGGCGAGCGATTCCGCCTCCGCCATCGCCGCATGGAGTGCCGTTTGGTCCCCGGCCACACGCACCAAACCGGGCAGCGCAAAAAACGCCTCGCCCAAAACAATCACTGGTGTGTCGTAGAAAAACGATTGCAGCCCGACCGAGGAGTTGATGGTAACCACGCCACGGCTGGCGCGGACTTGGGCGAAAGTGTCGGTTTGGTTGTCGATGCGCAGACGTCCTTGAGCAATAGACATGGCGCGGGTCAGCGGTTCCGCCAAAGAGGTCTTGGCGGAGGGGTGTTCTTTGATCCGAATATGCCAACCCTCTGGCAGGGCCTCGGAGGCCTCGGCCAGCGCTGCGATCATCCCTGCAACGGAGCCGGTCCAGCCGCCAAACATGGTGATTTGGCTGTCATTGGGCACTTGCAACGGCACGAAAAGAAACGGCTCATCGGACAGATCGGCCTCCACCTGCCTCACATCGGCGCGCCGCGACAGCCGCGCGGTGAGGTTTGCCCCCATCGCCCGCCACGCGTCGCCCTGACGATCCGCGCGTCCTGCCGCCCATGCGGTGAAAAACCCCGGATCGCGCGGCACAGAACTCAGCGCATTGACGCCTTTGGGATCAAGTTGCATCCGACCGGGAAAGGGCGCGAGTTCACCATAAAGCCGCGGCACCCCTGCATCGCGCGCCCCTTCCATGAACACACGGCGAGAGCCGGTGATGCCATTCCAACACATCGCGATCCTGTCCGGGTGGCGGGTGAAATAGCGGCGCGCGCCGTTGTATTGCGCCCAGATCAGGCGAAATTTCAACATCCGCACCAGCGCGCTTTTGGGCTGGCGTTTGGCCACGGCCATCGCCGCCTTGGCACGCGCGTCACTTTCGGGAAAGCCGTGAAACGACAGCGGGATCAGCGGCAAGCCTTTGCCGCCCCCTGCCGCCTTGGCGACCGAGGCAAAGAAGCTGTCCTTTTTGGTCGACCAGCCTTTGAGATATGCGATCATCGCGCGGATGCCTCCTGATCAAGCCCCGGTGCCACAGGTGTTCACCCCAAATGTCTTAGGACAGGCGCCGCCCTGTCACAAGCCAGCTATCGGGGATCGCGCGCGCCAAAAGCATAGACCACAAGGCCAAGCACCAGCGTGATAGAGAAGAAGCCAAAGACAACACTATAGGACGTCACCATGGCGCTCTCGGCCCCCATCTGCGCGGCAAACAAGCGCGCGGAGACAATCTGTGACAGGCCCACGCCACCGATGGAGAACAGGTTGATCAACGTCACCCCGCGCCCGACCAGTTCCGGCGGCAAAAGCGTGCGACCGTGGTTCATGATCTGCGGATAGTTGGACGAGAAAAATCCAACCAGCGCAAACAAGACAATGGCCGCCGTCACCTTGGCATCGCCAAAGCCCCGCCATAACATCGCCAAGGGCACTAACGTCAGCGCGGCACTGCCGCCGACGATCCATTTGTGGCTTTTGATCAGGCGATCAACCGGACCAAAGGCAAGGCTGCCAATGATCATCGCAAACGCCATGACCAGCGTCCCCGTTCCGACCTGCGCTGAGCTCAACCCATGCACATCGGACAAATAACCGCCAATCCAACTGCCGCGCAACCCGCCCCCGGGCGCGTAAGCGACCAAAGCAATCAACAAGATCGGGTAGAGTGCGCGCAGTTTCAACAAATCGCGCATCCCTTTGCGCGGCCCTTCCGCAGTGTGAGCAAGCCGGGGCGGATCCTCGACAAAACGATAAAGCGCACCGGCAATCAATAGCGTCAGAGCGGCCAAAGCCAGCAATGTCCCGCGCCAACCCAACAGCTCCATCGACCATGTCAAAGGGGTGGCGGCAGCAACATTGCCCAACGACCCAATGCCAAGCACAAGCCCGGTCAGCGTGCCGAAACGTGCAGGCGGCGCGGTACGGGCGATGATGTAAAGCGAAGTCATCAACACCGGAGAGCAACCGATGCCGATCAACATCATTGCGACGTTGACTCCTAAAGGCCCCTGCGCCATCGCAAACACGATCGCCCCCAAGCCACCGCCAAACGACAAAAGCACCATCGCCGTGGCTTTGGGGGAATGATGGTCCAACAACCAGCCCACGGGGATTTGCATAGCGGCAAAGGTCAAAAACCACAGCCCCAAAGCCATGGACGTGTCCTCAGGCCCCAACCCGATTTCGGATTTGAGAATGGGCCCGAACACCGCAAGGCAAGCCCGATAAAATTGACTCAGCCCATAGGCCAGCACAAGCCAGACAATGCCTTTGACCATGATCCCCTCCCAGAGATTGGCGCGCCAAACCGAGAGGTTTCGGTCTATTCGTTCCCATTTAAGCGTGTTGCATTTGACCGGAACCAGATCACATGCAAAACGCCCGTAACATTGATGCTACGCGGTCCTTTTGCAAGCCTCCTGACCCCAGAAACACGCAAAAGGCTTTAGTGTATGTTTTTATTAAATTCTTCTCTTAAAATCAGTAAGTGAGTTGAATACGACACGATGTAGATTTTTTTCGCCGAAAACAGACTGGCCGCATAGTTTGTGGTTTCCCGCTTAAGGTGAGTATGCAAAATTCGATTTGAACTTGGCTTTGGATGCTGAGTGATTTGTTGTAACGGAGATACCAATATGAAAAAAGTTACCCTCGCCTCTATGCTTGTTGTCGCAACAGCATCCGCTTCCTTTGCCGGTGGCTATTCTGAGCCCGAAATGGCCCCCACCGTGATTGTTGAGGAAAGCTCCAGCTCTTCCAATGGTTCCATGGGTGGTAACGCTCTTTTGCTTCTGCTCGGCGCTGCTGCGCTCGCAGTTGCTCTCGACTCCTAAGTCGACCTGTTTTCGAATTTTAAAACGGCGGTCATTTGGCCGCCGTTTTTCTTTCTCAAATTCAAATGTCTTGAGCGCCAATGACGCGCTCACCTCAGACGGCGAAACACCAATTGGCCAATCTCGGCACTGGCCCATTGCACCGATTGCACCATCCGGCCTCCCGCATCAATCCAATAGGTGTTGGTGAAAGAAAATTCCCCGGTCGCGGTCTGACAGGTCTCGCGCATGATCCTTGCAGAGGTCGAAATCTCACCAGATGTCACCGATTGAGTTTCACCCGGCGTGATTGCACAGGTTAGCGCCAAACGCGTCGTGCGCTCCAACCCATCCAGAAACCGATAGGTTTTCGTCACCGTCCCGGCCTGTTTTGTGGTGATCAGCCGCACAGCCCCGCCGTCTTCCACAGACATCAAGTCATTGCCAAAGCCACGGGTGGCCGTCAGCATTCCCCGATCAAGGCTTGTGGTTTTTCGATCGGCCCCCACCCAAGTGATCACCGAACCGTTTTGGCCATAGATCGAGGTCACCGCATAGGCGCTCGTTTTTTCTTGCATCACAAATTGCAGCGGGACCCCTGGGATTTCTCTCATGGTGGTCTCAATCGACACGCGCGGATCAACCGGGGGCGCGGCTTTACCCTTGCCGCCCAGCTTCCCCACAGCCATGGACGAGAGATCTTTGATCGTTGCGCTGGCCCGTTTGGCGGACTGATCATTGCCACAGCCCATCAGGCCAAACGACAAACCGAGCGCCGCCAAAGCCACGGCAAGACGCGTCATCTTGTGCTGTTTCATCTCCAATACCGCCCCCAACGGTCTTCGATCTCTGGTTGTTGGGTGCCGCGGATACGCTCATACAACCGTCCCTGCACATTCAGGCGCGCGCCGCCATCACGGGTGAGCGATTGCAACAGGAAATCATTACGTTCGGTGGTCGGCGTTCCGGCGAACCAATCAGAGGGCATGGAAATCCGAATGCCTTTGTCAAAAGAGCCTTCGCCAAATTCATCAAAGGGCACATCGGTCAAGGTCGCATAGGCGCCAACCCGCCAACCATTGTTGAATTCGCGATCCACAGAGAACGTCGCGCCCCAGTCGCCGGCAAGATAGCGACCCACATCCACTTGACCATGGAAACCGTTGCCCATGTCGTAGTAGCCGGAGACGTGCCCCGTCACGATATCATAGTCGCCGAAGCCAAACAGATCATCAAAATCGCGTTTGAGCGCATAGTTGACCTCGGCGCCAAGGGCCAGGCGGCTGGCGGATTTTTTCCAAAGCACTTCACCGGACACACCGCCATACATCCGTTCAAGATAGCCGACAGATGCGCGGGTAAAGATGTTTTCAGCCGGATGACCATACCAGTTGGCCGTCAGGTTTTCGAGTTGTACCTGATTGGAATAATAGGGTGCCTCAGAACGCACAGGCGGCAGGGTGGTGTCATCGACGCTGACATCCTCATCGGCAATATTGCCACTGAGACGGACCGAGGTTGACGCCCGCAAAGACAGGCCCGGCATCAGTTCGTAATTGACCTTGCCACGCAATCCGATGTCAGCACGCAATGGGCTTTCGGGGTCAAAGACGGAGGCTGTCAGATAGGGTGACACAGACCAGTGCAGGCGCGGATAGACATCGTCAAGCCGCACCAAAGGATCGGAGGGCAAAGCGCGGGGATCGGCAAATTGCGTCACGGCCAGCATCTGGCCAGCCGGCTCGAATTCAAGCCGCTCGACACCGGTGCGCGGGACGATGGTGGACTGTGTCGGCACGCCCTCAACCACCTCGGTCATCACAAAGGTTTCGACCGACGGCGGGAAGGCCCGCGACATCAGGCGTGACAGGCGACCCAGCGCCTCGGCGCGTGCGGCAAAGCGGGTGTTGTTAAACCGCACTTCGGCGCGGGTCGCGGTCAAAGACATGGCTTCGAGTTCAAGCCCCTCTTTGGCCATCGCGCGCGCCAAGGCTTTGCGAATTGCGGGGGCGTCCGTGCCATCCTCAATCCATGCGCCAGACCACCCCAGCGCATCGGCAGAGCGGCTCGGGCGCTGCATCACCGGAATCGGCGCGGGTTCAAGCCCGCCTTTCACCGCCGGGGTTTTCGGGTTGAGAAATCCGGTGATCCCAAACCCGAACATGTCGCCATAGAGATAAGAGGCGGAGGCAGTGATATGGGGGGTAATGTGATAGCTCAGACCGACATTGAAAGGCGAATTATGCGTGACGATGCCACGCTCCGTTTCGGCCAGATAGGCATCAGACGAATATTCCGCCAAAACGGTCAACTTGTCATTGAGATCGTAACTCAACCCGCCAAACGCCCCGACAGGTCCGCGAAACCATTGATCATAATTGAGCGTGCCACCGGTGTCCCGAAGGTCGCCATCCCGATTGCCGATGGAAAAGCCAAGATCGTTTTGCGTCGCCAAACGGCCCCAACCAAGCCCCCCGGTCACGCGCAGGCGCTCACCGACGGATTTGGTGGCCACTATATATTCACTGCCCAAAAGGCTTGTGCCCATGAGATCGCGCAGACCGAGGGAAACGGCGGGGCGATAAGTCCCCTCGTCAAAAAGCTGATAGCTGAGATCAAAGGTCCGGTCCCAATAGACGTCGAATTCGTCGGTCAGATTTTCCGTGCCGCTGTAGCTGAGGCTGCCAGACAGGCGCGGCAGGATTTGAAAGGCCAAGGTGGTACGGCGCACGGGACCAAAACGCGTATGCGACAGGCTCAGTTGCCCATCCGGTGCCGTCTCTGCCGTGGGCATATCCAACAGACCTGCGGAGCCATAAAGGCCGAAACGTGAGGTGTGCAATTCCTCGGCCATCATCGGTGTGCTTGACAGCGCCACGCCTCCGACCGCGGCCCAAAGCAAAGCTTTGCCGCCTTGACGTTCAGCTCTCGCCCGTCGTCCCTGCATCGTCCTGTGACCCACTTTATTCCCCGAAATTTTACGTACCATATCAGAATTTAACCTGTGGCCTAGCCCGTATGCGGCCCGAACGCTGCACCATGATATGGGGCGCTTTTGCCCCCCTTTTTGAGCCATCTCTGCGGTGTTTCAAGCCTTGAGTGGAATTTGCTCGGACTGGTAGCCATCCACCCGCTCCATCGCCACCTTGCGCAATTTTTGCGGGTTCGCCGTGTCGATGGCCACCTGAACTTCGCGCAACATTCCCGCGATTTGAATCTCGCTCAGCCGCGCCTCCTCGGCGCGCAAGATTTTCGGATGCGGCGTTTTACACAGGCTGTCCTCATCGACAAACAGCTCTTCAAATAGCTTTTCACCGGGGCGCAGGCCCGTGATTTTGATCTCAATGTCACCCTCGCCCGTCACCGGATCCTTGACCCGGCGCCCGGACAGGCGGATCAGTTTGCGGGCAATATTGATGATTTTTTGCGGTTTCCCCATGTCCAATACGAACACATCGCCGCCTTCGGCATAGGCCCCGGCCAAAAGCACAAGACGCGCGGCCTCAGAGACTGTCATGAAATACCGGTTCATCTCTGGATGGGTGACGGTCACCGGTCCGCCCGCTTCGATTTGCGCCTGAAACAGCGGCAACACCGAGCCGGACGACCCCAAGACATTGCCAAAGCGCACCATGGCAAATTTGGTGTCCGGTGCGCGGGTTTGCACATCCTGAACGATCAATTCCGCCAAACGCTTTGTCGCCCCCATCACGCTGGTCGGGCGGACTGCCTTATCGGTTGACACAAGGATAAAACGCTCAATGCCCGCAGAAACGGCGGCATCGGCCAAAATTTTCGTGCCCAGAATATTGTTGCGCGCGCCCTCAAGCTCATTGCCCTCGACCAAAGGCACATGCTTGTAGGCGGCAGCGTGAAGGATGATTTCCACCTTCTCCTCGGCCATCACCTGACGCAAGCGCATGGGATCGGTGACCGAGCCAAGCCGGGAACAAATCTCGACCGCGCATGATTGGGTACGCTTGGCCAGATCGAGGTCTGCCATATAGAGATTGTATTCGCTTTGCTCGAACAACACGATTTTGGCTGGGCGACAGGCGATCAACTGACGGCACAATTCAGAGCCAATAGACCCGCCTGCCCCGGTGACCATCACCACACGCCCGGCATAGCTCTTGGCCACCTCAGGGGTCTCAAGATCAACTTTGTCGCGCCCCAGGATGTCATGCGGATCAACCGTGCGCAATTTTTCATTGCCGCGATCCGCCAGCAAATCAATGAAGGATGGCAAAATCTGCACGTCAATATCGGCGCGAAGACACATATCGACAATCGCCTTCTGCCGCGCCTTGGCGCTATCGGGCAAAGCGATGATCAGCTTTGAGATGGATTGGCGAAACATATCGGCGATTAAATCTTTTGGCGAGCACACAGGTATGCCGCCGATTTCCATCCCGTGCATGGTGGGATTGTCGTCAAAAAATGCAACCGGGCGCATGTCCGACGATTGGCTCAACGCCGAGGCCAATTGCACCCCGGCGGGTCCGGCACCAAACACGGCGACCGTTTGGCGTTTGTGCAAATGTTCCCGAAGGTGGCCGAACACAGACACTGCAATGGCACGGGTTCCGACCATGCCAGCAAAAGAAAACACGCCAAAAGTCAGCGTGTTGGCCAACATATGCGGCACACCGAGGCCAAGAGAGACAATCATCAGGCTCAGCATGATCGCGAGGTTGGCCTTGGCGATATTAAGCACATCGCCAGAGTTCAGCATCACGAGTTTAATCCGTTGAAGACGAAACCCCGTGATCATGGCCAGCCCAAACAGACCCACCACAAGGTAAAGCCAAAACATGCCCGGATAGGACGCAGGAAAATCCGCGCCAAAGAGCAAGATATGTGTCATCGTGAGTGCCGCGAATAAGACCCCGACGTCGTTTGCCATCAAAACAGCGCGCACAACATGCACAGGCAGGGAGGTCATACCAACGATTAAAACTCTTCTGTACACTCGATTACTCGCTCAAAAAGTGTATTTTCCCTTTCTTCCTTGCAAAAAGCATGGGCTTGGGAAAGGGCGTATGTGTATTAAAACCGAAACTGTGTAAAAAAGTACCAGATTGATCAGCGAAGGACCGCCGAGGGACCGCCGGACCTCATCGTCTCTGCAGAACGGCAGCGCAGGTAATGGCCAATATCTTGACGTCGAAACAGACAGTTGCATGTCTTTGATAGATCAGATCCAAACACGCCTTTCGGGGCACGCACCGGCGGGCATAGACATCATCCGTTTGCTCAAAACTGACGCATTTGGACAAAAGGCGTTCTTCATGGGCGTGGAAATATAAACTCGCCAAACCCGTCACGCCGGGGCGGTTTTTCAGGACATCCGCATAGAGATCGGGAAACCGCTCAACATAGGCTCTAAGCGGCGGGCGCGGACCGACAAAGGACATATCCCCGCGCAGAATGTTCCAAAGCTGCGGCAGTTCATCCAACCGGGTTTTCCTCAGAAAACGCCCAATTCTTGTCACCCGCGTGGCCTTATCGCCACCGGACACGCCGCTGTCATTTTGCGCCACGGTCATGGTGCGGAATTTGATCAGTTGAAAGCCTGTGTCTGCGGTTTTCATCCGCTCGGAGGTGTAGAAAATCGGCGCACCGTCCCGAAACAGGATCAACAGCGCCACGATGGCAAAGGCGGGCCATAGCAGAGCCGCCAAAACAAGCGCAAAGACGATATCAAAGAGTCGTTTTCGACCTGTCATAATACGCCTCGCAGCCGCTGCCATTCGGCAACAATATCTGCCGCAGTGTCGCCCACCCGGACCTGCGGGCAGATGTCAAAAAGAGCAGTACAGTTCAACGCGATGTTTTGATGTCCCGAGGCGGATACGGGTACGGCCGTCCATGGCTCTTCCGCCGCTTCCAAGAGCGCATTCATCGACACTGGGTGACGCGCCCCTAGGTTGAGTACAGACGGCAAGGGTTGATCCGTTACGATCAGCGCACAAAGCAGACGAAACAGGCTCAGAGGTCCGATATAAGACCGGCGCGGACCTTCGCCATCGGGGAACATATCCAGCCGCAACGGCGCATCGCCTGATGCCCGCGCCATGGCATTGCCCAAAAGCATATCCGCCCCCGCGACATTGCCAATGCGCAGGCAACAGATCTCAAGCCCCAATGCATCCGCTCGCCGGGCGCACAGTGCCTCCATCTCCATCTTCGCCGCGCCATAGGCGTTGAGCGGGTGGAGCGTATCGGTTTCGACAAAAGGACACCCCATCCCCGCGCCATAGACGGCAGAAGAGGACGCCACGATGAGTTTTGAAATCCCCGCTGACTGAGCCGCAGAGATCGCCGCGTCCACGATCTCGACGTTGGCTTTCATCTCAGCCGGATCGTCTTTGCGCCCGGTTTGGGACACGCCGGCAAAGACCAAAAGCGCATCCAGCCCGCCCCGGCGCGCGGCTTCATGGATCAGAGGCTGCGGGTCCGTGAGGTCAGGCCAGTGAAAACCGGTCTTCGGGTCAGGCGGGGGTGCGCGAAATTGCCATGTGATCTTTATATGCTCCGCAGGTTCCGCCCGTGATGCCGCACGCAACAGCGCGCCGATCCGCCCGGAGGCCCCGATGACTGCGGCGCGGTGGTTTGACATGCTCGCGTGGTGTCCTGTTCACATCTTTGAACGCCATGCTACCGAGCCGCGCGCCAAGGTGCCAGTCCCGAAAACCACCCTTTCACTCCCGGCTCAGCGCGACAACAGGATCGAGGCGCGCCGCATTGCGTGCCGGAAGAAAGCCAAAGGTGATCCCGATCAAGGTCGAGGACAGGAATGCGACGACAACGGCCGCGACCGAGAAACTCAATCGCACACTGTCCACAAAGCGTTCCACCAGAACCCCGCCAATCAACGCCGCCGCAATCCCAATCACCCCACCGACGAGACAGACCATCACGGCCTCCAGCAAAAACTGGCTGACAATATCGGAGCGCCGCGCCCCGATGGCGATGCGCACGCCGATCTCTTTGGTCCGTTCAGTCACAGAGACCAACATGATGTTCATCACGCCAATCCCGCCGACGATCAGTGAAATCACCGCAATCATCGCCACAAGATAGGTCAGTGTTTCGGTCGTTGAAGTGATGGTTTCACGGATCGTGTCCGTGTTGGTCAAAAAGAAATCCTTGGAACCGTGGCGCGCGGTCAAAAGTGCGGAAATCTGGGCTTCGGCCTCGGCCATATCGAAATCGTCAACCACCCGAATGCCAATGCTATCGAGGTTGTTTTGTCCCGACACCCGCGCCATCGCCGTGGTGTAGGGCACCCAGACATTGAGCGAAGACGGACCAAACGTGGCTCCTGTCGAACGCACCACGCCGATCACCCGGACCGGCACATGGCCTAATATCAATACCTGCCCCAAAGGATCGACCCCTGTGTCAAAAAACGTGCCTTGCGTGTCCTCATCAATCACCGCGACCTGCGTGTAACTCGTGACATCGCTGTCACTGAACACGGTGCCAGAGACGGTCTCATAGGCGTGGACCTGAAAGTAATCGCCACTCACCCCGCTGATCGTCGCGGAGGCTTCGGTGTTGCGATAGATCACCGAGGCCTGTGTGGACACGGCGGGAGACACGCTGTCGGCGAAAGGCATCAAGGACAGGGCATCGGCATCTGAGGGCATCAGCGTTTCGATCCGCCCGGAATCCCGCGCGCCAAAGCCCGAGCCAGCGCGCACCGAAATCGTGTTGGTGCCCAGAGAGCTGATACTTTCGAGCACCTTTTCCTGCGTGCCATTGCCAAGCGCCACGACCAGCACCACGGAGGCGATACCGATAATGATGCCGAGCATGGTCAGAAAAGAGCGGGTGCGATGCGCCAACATCGCCTTGAGCGAAATATTGAACGCCTCCCCCAACCTCTGCACCGCCGCGCCGATATGGGCGCTGGCGGGCGGGATTTGCGCCTTATAGGCGGTCTTGTTTTCGGGGTCTTTGCCGTCTTGCCGCTGATCCGAAATGATCCGTCCATCGCTGATCTCGATGATCCGATGGGCATGTTTGGCCACATTCGGGTCGTGTGTGACCATGGCGATGGTGTGGCCCCTGGCGTTGAGATCCAGCAAAAGCTCAATCAGGTCATCACCGCTTTTGGTGTCCAATGCGCCAGTCGGTTCATCGGCCAGGATCACCTCGCCCCCATTCATCAGGGCACGCGCCACAGAGACGCGTTGCTGCTGGCCGCCGGACAGTTCGGTAGGGCGATGATCAAAACGCGTCTCCAAGCCCAATTGGGTCAACAGCTCTTTGGCGTGTTCTCGCCGCGCGGTGCGCCCGACCCCGGCATAAATCGCGGGCACCTCGACATTCCCGACCGCATCCAGATCGGACAGCAATTGATAGCGTTGGAAAATAAAGCCGAAATGTTCGCGCCGCAGCCGCGACAATTCGTCAGGATCAAGATCTTCCACATCCTTGCCATCAAACATATATGTCCCGGCACTGGCCCGATCGAGACAGCCGAGGATGTTCATCAGGGTCGATTTACCTGAGCCCGAGGTGCCGATAATGGCCACCATTTCGCCGGGGTAAATGTCGATATCCACGTCGCGCAACACGGTGATGACCTCTTCCCCTGCGGGAAAACTGCGGGTCAGACCGCGCGCGGAAATAAGCGGGTTGGGCCTTATGGCATCGGTCATGTCAGAACCCCATTCCCGGACCCATGCGTCCAGAACTGCCTGTGGGTGCCGCAACGGCTGCCCCGGTCACCACCCAATCGCCCTCGCTCACACCTGAGATGATTTCCGCCGTCACTTTGTCGTTCAGCCCCACCTCAACCGGCTGCATTTTTTCTGCACCGCTGGTGGCGTCATACACCATGACAAACCTCTGCCCCTCTGCATCCGTATTCAAAGCCGCGGCAGGCACGGTCAACACATTCACCGCCTCATCCAAGACCACGGACACCTGTGTCGTCATCCCGATCCGCAACACATGATCCGGGTTATCCACCTCAAGAATGCCATTGTAATAAATCGCCTCATCGGTCGAAATCGTATCGCTGTCCTCGATCTCCGAGGGGGCGGGTTCGATGTCGCGCACGGTGGCGGCAAAGGCGTTGTCGGGTTCTCCAAGAATGGTAAAGCTGACCTTTTGCCCCGCCGCGACATGCACCACATCGGCCTCTGAAATTTCGGCTTTGACGAGCATCTTGTCGAGGTTGGCCAATTTCACCAAGGTCGGAGAGGTCGTGTTGGCATTCACCGTTTGACCTTCATCCACGACCACGGCCACAACCGTGCCGCTGATCGGCGCCGTCACCGTGGTGCGGTCCAGCGCGATTTTCGCGGTCGACACATTGACCTCTGCGCTTGATTTTTGTGCGTCCAACGCCTCAAGCTCGGCCTCATAAACCGCCAGATCGGCAATCGCGCTTTCGACATCTTCTTGCGAGGCGTAGTTTTGTTTGTTCAGCTCATTCAACCGATTCAAGGACAGTTGCGCCTTTTTCAAACTCGCATGTTTCGCCGCAATCTGCGCGTTGATATTGGCCAATTCCGCTTCGGCCTGAAGCACGTCGTTGTGTTGGTCCTGACTGTCGATCTGCGCGATCAAATCACCCGCCGCCACGGTTTGGCCCAAAGCGACGGCCATCGTTTCGATCTGACCCGAGGTGCGCGCACCGACGCTGATCAATTGCTTGGCTTCGATCGTGCCTGAGGCCAGCACAGTCTCGGACACCGATCCCCGCATGACACGCGCCGTTTGCGGCGGGGCTTGGTCGTCCTTGCTCGCATACTGGGTCCAGCCCCAATAGCCCGCTCCACAGAGCAGAATGACAATCAAAAAACGAAGGGAGGGTTTCATATCGAACCTTTCAAATGCCGCAGCGCAGAGAGCTTGAACCTGTAATACGCAGGAGCGTCGGATTTCCGTCGCACATATCTCGCTGAGGGGCCAAATTCAAAAGAGCCGCCAAAGGGGTCTCGGCGGCTCAAATTTTGATTTTGTTGTGAGGGTTAGCTCAATCAGGACGTTGGGACCATCGTCGCGACCGCGCCATGAGCCTCTTCATAATGATCCAGCTCCGTTTCATACCACGCGGTGCCGCGCGACGCGCTGCCCAAGGCCAGAAACAACTCCGCTTCGGATGCCGCAGGCAGCAGGGCAGAAAACACATCCCAACCCGCCACATCGCCTTCGGCCTCAAAGCCCAAAACCTGTCCCTTGAGACCCGTCACCAAAGGCACCAATCCACCGGAAAACGGGCTTGGGACATGAATGCTGATCCGGTGGATCGGCTGCAAGACAATGGGTTTCGCCTCGGCCATCGCCTCGCGCACAGCGCCTTTGGCGGCGGTGCGGAAGGCATGATCAGAGCTGTCCACCGCATGGTGTTTGCCATCTTTGAGCGTGACTTTGATGTCCACCACGGGCCATCCGTTTGGCCCCTCGGCCAGCGCATCGCACACCCCCGCTTCCACCGCCGACATGTAATTGCGCGGCACCGCGCCGCCTTTGACCGTTTCGGCAAAGACAAAACCATCGCCACGCGGCAAGGGTTCGATCTCGATCACCACATCGGCAAATTGACCGGCACCACCGGATTGTTTGCGGTGGCGGTGCTGGGTCTCGACCCGGCGGGTGATGGTTTCAAACAGCGCCGGAGGGATCGCCTCAAGGGTGACCGACACGCCGAAGACCTCGTCGAGTTTGCTCACAACGCGGCGTTGATGAAGCTGGTCTTGGGTCGCTAAAATCACTTTGCCGCTTTGGCTGTCCTGCTCCACGCTCAGCCCCGGATCAATCTCGGCCAGTTTTGCCAAAGCCAAGGACAAGCGCGCGTCATCGCGGTCATTGACGGGTGAGATCAAGCATCTGTGTTTTGGCGCATGTGCCGCGACCCAAACCGGCGCCTCCATCGGCCCACTCGCGCCATAGACCGGCGCGCGCAGGGACAGGTGATCGGTTTTCACCGTCAATGCGAGGGCACCGGGGGCAAGTTGGCTCACCGGGGTTTTGGCATCAATGTCAACGAGGCTGCCGATACTGCCGCCCGCCACTTGCGCGCCCGCCGAAATCTTGGCCCCCACAGGGCGGATCAGCACGGTTTTGCCAAGATGTTTGACCTGATCGGCAAAAATCCCGACCGCCACAGGAGACGTGCCCAACCGTTCTGACAGCACTTCAATCCCCGGCACTTCATGGCGCAGGCTTTTCATCAACCGGGTCAGACCATTGCCCTTTGCAGCCGCCCCCAAAAAGGTCGGGATCAGGTCGTGATGCTGAAGCACTTTGGTCGAGACCTCATAGATCTCGGCACTCATCACCTGTTGGTCCTCGATCAATTCTTCCAACAGCGCATCGTCAAAATCGGCAAGATGTTCGAGCAAATCGGCGCGGGCCTCTTGTTCGCGCGCCCGCATATCTTTCGGCAGTTCCATCAAGGACGAGCGCGCGCCGTCATGGAACGCCCAAGCGCGCTCAGAGATCAGATCCACCACGCCGGTGATTTCACCATTCTCGCGGATCGGCACTTCGCGCAGCACGATGCCATGGGCCGAATAGGCTTGCAGTGCGGCGACCACATCGCTGATGCGGTCGGTTGCGACATCAAGTTTGTTGACGAAAATCAGCGTCGGTAGATTGGCCGCCTCAAGCAGGCGCAAATAAGGCGCGGCCAAAACCGCCGCATCCACATCCGCCGACACGCACAGCACTGCCGCGTCACTGCCCGCCAAGGCCGATCCGGCCAGTGACAGGCCCTCCGCCCCGCCCGGACACTCCAGCACGGCCCAATCTTCATCCAGATAGCGAAACATCGTGACCGCAGCCTCGCCAAACAGGCTCAAAGAGCGGAATGTTCCCGTCTCAAGCCCGGCGAGCGCTTTGGCCAATGTTGATTTGCCTGATTGAGATGGGCCTAAAATGGTGACGGTTTTCATGCGGGAATCCTCCGGGTCATCGTGCTTTACGCTACACGTCAAAAAGCGTGATTGGGGATAAGACTACGCCCCAGCGTAGCGCTCGGCCTTGGTTCAGGTCAAACTGAGACAGAATTGTTGAACGGTCCAGTGTCAGACGATGCCCGCTTGGCGAATGTCCGTACGGGCGAAGTCGATCAAAGCACGCACTTTAAGAGGCAAGGTGCGCCCTTCAAGATAGATCGCGCTGATCGGGTGGCCGGGAGGATCAAACCCGTCCAAAAGCGACACCAAACGCCCGGTCTCAAGATCATCCCCCAAGACAAAGCGCGGGCAAAAGGCGATCCCTTGCCCGGCGACGGCCAAATCCCGCGCCGCGCGCGCGCTGTTGACCATGAACCGGCTGCGCACGGTGACGGCAATCTCTTGTGCACCATCCACAAACACCCAGTGCGCCGGGCGGCGGCGGTTGGTGTCGATGATACAACCGTGATGTGCCAGATCTTTGGGCCGCTTTGGTGCAGGGTGATCCGCGAGATAGGCCGGGGCGGCAACAACGACGCTTTGGATTTCGCCCAGTTTGCGCATCTTTAACGTCGGCTGATCCAGGGTGCCGATCCGAAACGCCAGATCGACCCCTTCGGCGGCCAGATCGACATAGCTGTCGTTGAGCCGCAAGTCGATGGTCAGGTCAGGATGCGGGGCGGCGAAGCGTTGCATCAGGCCCTGCACATAGGTTTCACCAAAGGTCACAGGGGCGGATACCCGCAGCGTACCGGAAAACCCACGACTGTCCTCGGTCACCGCCGAGAGCATCGCATCGAGTTCGTCCAAAAGCGCGGGCGCACGGGCCAAAAGCTCTTCGCCCGCCGAGGTGACCCCAACCTTGCGCGTGGTGCGTTGCAACACCCGCACGCCAAGGCGCTGTTCGAGCTCGGCGACATATTTTGACGTCAACCGATTGGACATGCCAAGCCGGTCCGCCGCCGCAGTAAACGACCCGGTTTGCGCCGTGGCCACAAAGGCTTTGAGCCCGTCAATCAGGTCCATCACGCAACCATTGGGAATGTTTTGTTCCTAGTCATTCCATATATTCGCTATTTCATTCCCTCACATCAAGTACCATCTTTGGCTCAAGCATTGGGACAAAGAGCCCCCAGCACAGCACCAGCCCCGCAAAGGACATCACTATGAGCCTCGCACAAGACCTGCAAAACCTGAAAGACCGTCTCACATCCTCGGATCGGATGCCGGTTGTGTTTTTGGGCCATGGTAGCCCGATGAACGCCATCGAAGACAATGCCTATTCGCGTAGTTGGGCCGAGTTAGGGTCTTCTTTGCCGCGACCACAGGCAATTTTGGTGGTGTCGGCGCATTGGATGACACGGGGGTCAACGCTGGTGGATGTGTCGCGCATGCCGAAGACCATCCATGATTTTTATGGCTTCCCACAGGAGCTGTTTGCCCAACACTACCCCGCCCAAGGCGCACCCGATGTGGCCAATGAGGTCGTCTCTCTTCTCGCCAGCCACCACGCCGAGGGCGATGACACATGGGGCCTGGATCACGGCGCGTGGTCGGTTTTGACATGGCTCTACCCTGAGGCCGATGTCCCGGTGTTTCAGCTGTCGATTGATATGACCAAGGACTTGCCGCATCATCTTGAGATTGGTCAGGCGCTTGCCGATCTGCGCCATCGCGGGGTGTTGATCCTCGGCTCCGGCAATATCGTTCACAACCTGCGCAGGATGAAATATGGCGCGAAACCCTATGACTGGGCGCTGGAGTTTGACGGGATGTTTGCCGAACGCCTTATGGCCCGCGACCATGCCGCACTCTCAGACCGTGAAGGGCTTGGCAGCCTGTTGACACTGGCGCATCCGTCGCTGGATCACTACCTTCCGGCGCTGACCATTGCGGGGGCTTCAGACGCCAAAGATGAGGTGATGTTCATGAACTCCTCCATCGACATCGCCTCGGTGTCGATGCGCAGCTTCGTCTATTATTGACGGCGCTTAGGTGACGTCCTCAAGCGGGATCACATCTACCGCCTGACGGCTTTCCTGCCCGCCTGAGGTCCGCATCACGCCACGCACAGGCGCGACATCACCATAATCGCGCCCGTAGCCCACGGTGATGTAATCCGTACCGGCAAACTGGTCATTGGTCGGGTCGAATTCGATCCAACCAGTCTCCTGACCGACCCAAGCGCGCACCCACGCATGCATCGCATCCGCCCCCTCAAGGCGCGGTTGTCCGGGGGGCGCGAAGGTACGCAAAAACCCCGAGACATAGCCCGCCGGAATGCCGATCCCGCGCAGGGCGGCGATCATCACATGGGCGAAATCCTGACAGACGCCATGACGGTTTTCAAAGGCCTCTTCGGGCGGCGTGTTCACGTCGGTCGCTTCGGGATCAAACGTCATATCGCGGTGCAGCGCCCGGCCCAGCACCTCGACAACCTGCATCGCAGTCATGTCCGGGTCGACAAGATCGCGGGCATAGGCCGTCATCGCGGGCGACGGCGACACCAGCGGCGAGGCGGAGGCAAAGTGATGCGGCGCATCCGGGCCAAGCCCATGCACCGCACTCAGATCCCGTGCGAACTCCGCCAGACGCGGCGAAAAATCAAGTGGCACGATGGTGTCAAACCGCTCCACTTTGGCGGTGAGATTGAGAGACATGGCGTCAATCGGATGGTGCCACGCCACCATGCTCATTGCGTTGCCAAAAAAATCAACGCCATCGCGGCGTTCATCGGGCCGGGGCGTGACCTGAAGCAGGCGTTGCCGGACCTGTTGCACGCCCACAATATTGGAGGGCAACAGCCGCACCAAATTGCGCGCCCGATCCGAGGTGGCCGCATAATTATATTCGATCGTCAGGCTCACGTCATACAACATCGCTTACCTCAAATACGCCGCGGAAATCAGATCGGAAATCCGCGCCAAATCCGCCCTGATGGACATCAGCCGCTCCGGCGTCATCTCGACCGGCATGGCACAAGCAATCCCGGTCTCAAGCGGCAAGATTGTACGCAACAAGTCGGACGGACGACCATGCAAATGGGCGTTGGGCAAAGCCTCGGCATGCTGGCGCAGGGCGCGGATCAAGAACAGCAGCGCACGCGGGTTGTCAGCGTCCAAAGCCAAGAGATCCACCACGGTGTCGCGGCTGGTTTCGACCCGATAGCGGCGCTGATGGGTGATGATCGAATCCCCCACTTCAACTGCCAAATCGAGCGCGCCCTCCGGCGCATCCTCGCCGGTGAACCGCGCCAAAAGCGAGGCCATCGCATCCGAGCGTTCCAAAGCCCGGCCAATGCTCAAAAACCGCCACCCGGCAAATCGGTACATGTTTTCGTGCACGAGTCCGGTGATCCCGGCGATTTTGCGGACCAAAACCGACATCGCCCGCGCGCAATCGTCGCCGGGCTGGACCGTTTTGGTCATCCGCGTGGCGGTTTTCAACAAATCGCTCAGCGCCGAAATGCCATCGGTCGAAAACCGATCGCGCACGTTGAACGCGCAATTGCGCGCCGTGTTGATGCGCGAAATCAACGCCTCGGGCACGGTTTGGGACAGATCAAACCCGTATCCTGCCATATAGCTGCGCAGGGCTTTCAAACGCGGGTCATTGCGATTGTCGGTGGCGGCCAAGCGCAAATGATAGGCCCGGATCAAACGCGCCGCATCTTCGGTGCGCTCCACATAGCGCCCCAGCCAAAACAGGTTGTCAGCGGCGCGCGCCGGGAGAATACCGGGGGCGGCGCGACGGAAATTACCATCGGACGGGACGGCGGATTTTGTGTGCGGCAGAGGCCGATCCGAGACCACCCAAACGTCCGCCACCGATCCGCCGCGCTGCATCGCGAGGGCGGTGACATCTTCACTGCGGCCAATACGAGCATAACCGCCCTTCATGAACTGCCAGCCCTCAGAAGTCCGTGCGGCAAAGATCCGCACGGTCATCGGACGCGGCACAACCCGGCCACTGCCTTCGCCATCCGCCTGCCATGCGGGCGTGGTCGAAAGCGTCACCGCCTCTTGACCCACAAGCCGGTCGCCTTCGCGCTCAAGCCAATCGGAGATCGACCCCATCGCTGTGCCGCGGAATTCCCCGCCCAGCGCCGTTGTCGCCCCAAGATCAAACGGTAGATCCACCGCATCCGCCGGGCTGATCAGCATGTTTTGTGCGTTCTTTTGGACATAGGCCCGCTCCCGCGTCCCGCCACACCACCATGTTGCAATGTTGGGCAGGGCCAAAGGCTGTCCGGTGAGCACCTTTGACATGCGCGGCAAAAACGCCATCATCGCCCGCATCTCAAGCACACCCGAGCCAAGCGCGTTGGCCATGCCAAGGTGCCCGGCCCGAACCGCTTCCATAAGACCCGGCGTGCCGATATGCGAGGTTGGATTGAACTCAATCGGGTCGGCAAAGGCCGCATCAATCCGGCGCCACAACATGCCAAGCGGTTGCAACCCCTCGATCGTGCGCACCATGGCTTGGGCATTTTCGACCACGATGTCTTCGCCCTCAAGCAACATCATCCCAAGGTAGCGCGCGATATAGGTATGTTCGTAATAGGTGTCGTTGGAGGGGCCGGGTGTCAGAATGCCACTGACCCGGTGCGGTTCCCATTGTGGCGAGGCCAGACGTTCCATCGCATTGCGGAAAGTACCGAAAAAGCCCGACAGTTTGTGGATATGCGCCCGCGGAAAGCGTTCGGGGAAAATCCGCCCCGTCGCCATCCGGTTTTCAAGCGCAAATCCCGCCCCCGAGGGCGCCTGTGTCCGGTCGCCCAGAACAAACCATGTGCCGTCCGGCGAACGCCCGATCTCGAAGGCGATGAAATGCAGGTAATGCCCGCCGCGCGGTTCCACCCCCACCATCGGGCGCAGCCAGTGCGGCGAGCGCGCAATCAAGGCCGCTGGCAAGTGATCGTCCGCCACCAAACGGCCCGGACCATAGAGATCGGTCATGACCCGTTCCAAAAGATCGGCGCGCTGCGTCAACCCGGCACAGATCGTGGCCCATTCGTCTTCGTGCAGGATCACCGGGATGTGGCTCAGGGGCCAATCCCGTTCCGCCAGAGGGTCGTTGGAGTATTGGCGGTAAAACACGCCCGCATCGCGCAGATATTGATCGCCGCGCTCAAAGCGTGCTTCAATCTCGGCGGGGGTCAGGCGAGCAAAGCGATCGACAAACCGCCGCCACACCGGGCGCATCTGGCCTTTGGCATCAAACAACTCATCGGCCACGCCCGGGCGTTGCAGATAGGCGGAAAAGAAATCCGACGTCACGTCAGTGGGCCGCGCTGAATTGGGCATGATGTCCCTTGGGTATCCTAACCTTGCCTCTGGGGCGTTTCGCGGGATTAGACTACCGCAAAACGCCCTAAACAAGGCTTAAAGCAGACCGATGGGCCTCCTGAGGTCAAGGGTCAAGGGAAATTCGGGATGCGGGACCTCAGTGGCGGGCGTGTAGGCCCCCGGCGCATGGCCATAGGGTTCAAACCGTGCCAAACGCCGCGCTTCGGCCTCGTTGCCATTGACCGGGAAGGTGTCATAGCTGCGCCCGCCCGGATGCGCAACGTGATAGGTACAGCCCGAAAGCGCCCGACCCGTCCAATCATCATAGATGTCAAAGGTCAGCGGCGCGTTGACCGGTAAGACCGGATGCAGCGCCTCTGGCGGTTGCCACGCCTTGAAGCGAACGCCACCGACAGAGGTGCCAGAGGTCGCGGTGCGCGCCATCGGCACGGGGCGTTGATTGCACATGATGCGGTAGCGATCCTGATGCAGCGTGGTCATTTTAACCTGAAGCCGTTCGACCGAACTATCGGTGTAGCGCACGGTGCCACCAATCGCGCCGGTTTCGCCCAACACATGCCACGGCTCAAGCGCCTGACGGATTTCAAGATGAACGCCCTCGGCCTCGATCTGACCGCAGAACGGGAAACGGAACTCGGCCTGCGCGACATACCATTCCGGGTCCAACTCGAACCCGTGCAATTTGAGATCGGCCAAAAGCGACAAAAGATCTTCCCACAGAAAATGCGGCAACATGAACCGATCATGCAACACCGTGCCCCAACGCACCGGCTTGCCCTCAACGGGCGCGTTCCAACAGCGCGCGATGATGGCGCGCAGCAACACCTGTTGCGCAAGGCTCATGCGCGGATGCGGTGGCATCTCGAAGCCCCGGAATTCGACCAAGCCAAGCCGCCCGGTCGGCCCATCTGGGGAGAACAATTTGTCGATACAAATCTCGGCGCGGTGGGTGTTGCCCGTCACATCGGTCAACATGTTGCGCAACAGACGGTCGACCAACCACGCGGGCGGCACCGCGCCCTCGGTCGGAGGCGTGATCTGCGACAGGGCGATTTCGAGCTCATAAAGCGTGTCGTGCCGCGCCTCATCAATACGCGGAGCTTGGGACGTTGGGCCGATGAACAACCCAGAGAACAGATAAGACAGCGCCGGATGACGTTGCCAGATCAGGATCAGAGATTTGAGCAAATCCGGACGACGCAGGAAGGGCGAATCCGCAGGTGTCGCCCCGCCGACAACAACGTGGTTGCCGCCGCCGGTTCCGGTATGGCGCCCGTCGATCATGAATTTATCCGCGCCCAGACGCGACAAACGCGCCTCTGCATAGATCGCCTCCGTGGTGGCAACACAATCGTCCCAGCTATGCGCCGGGTGAATATTCACCTCGATCACGCCGGGATCGGGGGCGACACGGATCACATTCAAACGCGGGTCTTCGGGCGGGGAATAGCCTTCGACATGGATCGGCAGGCCAAGCTCTTCGGCGGTGTCTTCGGCTGCAGCCAACAGTTCAAGGTAATCCTCAAGCGCCTCACAGGGCGGCATGAACAGGCACAACCGCCCGTCGCGCGGCTCAATCGCAATCGCGGTGCGCACTTCGCTGGTGGACGGATCAATGCCCTGCGCGATAAGCGCCTGACGTTCGGCCTCAGACACTTTGGCTTGGCTCACGGGTTGGCTGTGGCCCTCGGATGCCTCAGGCAAAAGATCGGATTTTTCCTTGGCTTCCTGTGCCGCACGCGCCTCTTCTTCGGCGGCCAATCGGGCGATTTCGTCCTCCACCCGCTTGCGCCGTTCAGACAGCTTTTTGTGGAAATCCGGTAAAGGCCCGTGATCCATCATCGGGTCAGACGGATAGGAATAGGGGAAACTCGCCGGAGGAATATGCGGCAAAGCGCCCAAAGGCAGGCGGAAGCCTACCGGGCTATCACCGGGCACCAAAAACAAATGCCCGCGCCGGGTTTGCCACAGCTCCGAAATCCAATTTGACCCGGCTTTTGATTGCCAGCGCTGGATCGGCAGGACATAGCCCGAGGGTTCGGTCAACCCGCGCTCAAACACCCGCGCATAGCGAGCGCGGTCTTCGGGGTTCTTCAGCTTGCTGTTTTCCGGGTTCACATTGGGCGGCAGCAGGGATTCTTTCAAAATCCATTCCGCCGGGTCCTCATAGGCAGGTTGGGCGTTGACCGGATCGACACCGAGGTTTTCGGCGAACTTCTTCATAAACGCCCCGGCCTCTGTCGCGCCAGCGGGCACAGGCACATCCTCCTTCGCGATCAGGTCCGGGTTTTTCCAAACCGGTTTACCATCGCGCCGCCAATAGAGCGAAAAGGTCCAACGCGGCAGGCTTTCACCCGGATACCATTTGCCTTGGCCATAATGCAGGAACCCGCCCGGTGCGAACCGGGTTTGCAGCCGCCGGATCAGCTCATCCGCCAAGGCGCGCTTTTGCGGCCCCACGGCTTCGGTGTTCCATTCCGCGCTTTCAAAATCATCAATCGACACAAAGGTCGGCTCACCGCCCATGGTCAGGCGCACGTCTCCCTCTTTCAGCGCTTTATCGACCTTATGACCCAGCGCGTTGAGCCGATCCCATGCCTCATCCGAGAAAGGTTTGGTGATGCGCGGATGTTCAGAGACACGTTTGACCTCCATTTGGAAATCAAAGCTGACCTCAGGTGCGCCGACCGAGGTGTAGCCACCCGAAATCGGCGCGGCGTTGCGGTAATGCGGGGTGGCGGCCAGCGGGATATGGCTTTCGCCGGTCAAAAGCCCGGAGGTCGGATCGAGCCCGATCCAGCCCGCGCCGGGGATAAACACTTCGCACCAGGCATGAAGATCGGTGAAATCATGATCCGTGCCAGAAGGGCCATCGAGCGCCTCGACATCCGGTTTGAGTTGAATGAGATAGCCTGACACAAAGCGCGCGGCCAAACCCAGATGGCGCAGCACCTGCACCAACAACCAACTGGAATCGCGACACGAGCCGGAGCGTTTTTCAAGCGTCTCTTCGGGCGTCTGCACCCCCGCTTCCATCCGAATGGTGTAATTCACGAAATTGGCGATCTGGGCGTTCAGCCCGACCAGAAAATCCACCGTCCGCATCTTTTTGAGATCGAGCGTGCCGATGAATTGCGCCAAAAGCGGGCCTTCGGGTTCGGGGGTGCGGTAGATCACAAGATCGTCCCTGAGGTCCGCCGGATACTCAAACGGCCACTCTTCGGCCTCTTCTTCGATAAAGAAATCGAACGGGTTATAGACGGTCATATCGGCGACAAGATCGACCTCGATTTTGAATTCCCGCACGGGTTCGGGGAACACAAACCGGGTCTGCCAGTTGCCATAGGGATCTTGTTGGCGATTGACGAAATGATTGGCAGGCGAAACCTTGAGCGAATGCGAAATCACCCGCGTGCGCGAATGTGGCGCGGGACGCAGACGGATGATTTGCGGGCCAAGGTCAACATTGCGATCATATTTATAATGGGTGACGTGATGGATGGATGCATAAATCGCCATGGTGTGTTCGCCCTTTGCCCGAATGCCCGATCCCTATCAGACTATAAGTGCTTCATCCCGGCTTCACGGGCAAAACGCCTTGGGTCGGGGTTTGGCGGGGAAAAATAGGGCAAACGATCAATTTTTCAGCAAACACTGCCCACAACGCTATCCTGCAAGAAACGGCATGCTGAGGCCAAAGAACTCCGCCAAAAGCACGAAGTTCAACCCCAGCACCGCAACGGCCCCAACCCCGGCCAAGAGACGCAGCCCCGGATGGATCACAAACTCGCCCATAATTTCACGGCGCGACACGAAAATGATCAGCGCGATCATCGGCACGGGCAGAGCGATGGAGAGCACGACTTGCGACATCACCAAAGCATCAGTGGCATTCACGCCTGCGGCAACAACGGCAAAGGCCGGAACCATGGTCACCAAACGGCGAATCCAAATCGGCACATGAAAATGCAAGAACCCCTGCATGATCATCTGACCCGCCATGGTGCCGACGACCGAGCTTGAAATGCCCGAGGCAATCAAAGAGGCCAAGAACATGCCCGCCGCAGCCGCACCCAAGAGCGGTGTGAGCGTATGGTAGGCGGTTTCGATTTCGGCCACATCCGAATGACCCAAGTGAAAGGCAGAGGCCGCCATCATCACCATCGCCATATTGACCATGCCCGCCACCGCAAGCGCGACCACGACTTCGGTGTTGGAGAATTTCAAAACCCTGCGCCGCTCGGCGGCATTGCGCACATTGGCACGCGATTGCGTCAGGCCCGAATGCAGGTAAATCGCGTGGGGCATCACAGTGGCCCCGATGATGCCGACCGCAATGGTCAGCGCCGCCGCATCGGGCAATTCCGGCGTGATCATCCCCATGGCCGCCCCGCCCCAATCAATTGGCGCGATGATGATTTCGGCCAGGTAACACAGGCCAATGACGGCTACGAGCGCCCCAATGATCAATTCCATCGGGCGAAAGCCTTTGCCCTCAAAAATCAGGATCGCATAGGTGACGATGGCAGTGATGATCATTCCGACCATCAACGGCAGGTCAAACAGGAGCGCCAGTCCGATGGCACCGCCCAAAAACTCGGCCAAATCGGTCGCCATGGCGGCGACTTCGCTGATCGCCCACATGATCCAAACCACCGGGCGAGGGAAATTGTCCCGTGACAGTTCGGCCAGGTTTTTTCCGGTCACGATGCCCAGCCGCGCTGAGAGTGCCTGAAACAACATCGCGATCAGATTGGCCAAAAGCACAACCCACAACAGCGTATAGCCATAACCCGCACCGGCTTGGATGTTCGTGGCGTAATTGCCGGGGTCCATATAGGCTACCGAGGCGATAATGGCAGGCCCGGCAAACAGCAGGCGCGCACGCCAACCGCCACGGTCCCCGGAGAGAACAGAGGCAATGCCTTGTTTTGTGCGATCTGTGAGGGAGGGCATGAACGCGCCTTA
The DNA here is from genome assembly GCF_009129705.1 of Roseobacter sp. TSBP12. Classification (NCBI taxonomy): domain Bacteria; kingdom Pseudomonadati; phylum Pseudomonadota; class Alphaproteobacteria; order Rhodobacterales; family Roseobacteraceae; genus Roseobacter; species Roseobacter sp. TSBP12. The sequence continues at coordinate 145,130 of NZ_PYIB01000026.1, read as the reverse complement.
CAAATAAATGTCACGCCGATTTATAGCCATCGCTATACTTATTGCAACAGTAAATCTGACCTGAATAGCGACACCCTCTGATATAAGCCCGCGTACCTTTGCCACACAATCTAAATGCTGGTGAAAAAGTCATCCCTAGGCTATACAGAATTCCCAACTGAACAGGAGCGCCGTTATGGCCCCATCACTTTCGACCAATCTTCCGCCAGAACAACAGAGTGCCTCGCAAGCGGATCGCTTCACCCGTGCCCGCGAAGTTCAGGCGGTGGCCCTGTTGGAGGACTATGTCGAAATGATCGGCGATTTGATCGCTGAGCATGGCGAAGCCCGCGTGGCCGATATTGCCGAGCGCATGGGCGTGGCGCAACCCACGGCCACCAAAGCCATCGCCCGGCTGAAACGCGAAGGCTTGGCGACGTCTCGCCCTTATCGCGGGGTGTTTTTGACCGATGACGGCGCGGCCCTGGCGGATCGGGTACGGGCACGGCACCGTACGGTTGTGGCCTTGCTCATTGCCGTGGGTGTGCCTGAAACCACCGCCGAACTTGACGCCGAAGGGATCGAACACCACGTCTCCGAAGGCACTCTGGCAGCGTTTGAGGCGTATCTCGCACAGCAAAATAGGAACAAATAACGCCCAATGGGGTGGGGATATAAGACACATCCATGGCGGCTGCGCGTTGGGTTAAAGCGGCAGGCCGTCTCTTGTGTCAGACCCGAAACCCCATCACGTTGCGACAAATTTCTCGTGTAAAGACAAGCACCGGGTCCTCGGACAAGAAAACCGGCGTGGCAAAATAGACCTTTACGGTCTGCATCTCGTCGAGAATGATCCATTTGACCTTCTCCCCGGCCGCTTCGGCAACCCATTCGGGCACGATGGCATACCCGATCCCGGCCCTGACAAGCTCCATGACGGAGGTCGAGCCAGAGACGGTGGTCATGTTTTGCGGCGCTTTGCCCAGTTTCTTGGTGAGGAAATCAATCCCCCGCGAGCGCAGGGTTTGACCCGGCTCGTAGGTGATAAAATTCTCCTGTTGCAAAGAAGCGAGGTCATTGCTTGAAGCGAAGTCGCGCGCCCAATGTTGCGGATAGACCAAGGCGAGACGGTATTGCCCCAAAAGAACCTGCGAAATACTGGCATCGCCAAAGAACCGTTCACAAACGCAGGCGTCCAGTTCGCCGTTGACCATCATCGACGACAGAACCGTGTCGCGCTCAAAAAAATTCAACTCCATATCGGGATGGGTTTCTTTCACCTGCCTGACAATTTCGGGAAAGAACGCATGAAACAGCGCCTGCGGGACACCAAACCGCATCACCGAATGGACATTTCGCAGCAAAAGCGACAGCCGCGCGAAAATCGTGTCAAGTTCCGCCCCCAATGAAGCGTGAAGCGCGCGCCCCGGAGCCGTCAACACAATCTCGCGCGAGCCTTTTTCGGCCTTCACCAACTGCGTGCCATAAAGCTGCTCAAGCCGTCGGACATGATTGGCGGCGGATTGGTAGGAAATATTGAGTTCACGCGCCGCACCGGAAAAAGACCCGATTTTTGCAACCAAATGAAAGGTCTGCAAAAGCGAAATGTCGATTTTTTGAGTCTGCGCGATACGCGGTTTCTCGGACATGATTTGCTCCCCGGTGAGAGCCTTGCGACCCTAGGCGTTGGTGAAGAGGGCCTTTGAAAAGGCAGAGTTCGAAAGGATCTCAAGTGAAAGATCGCCATGGTGCAACAGACCCTTGCGCGGCGCAAGACCACGCACGAGTATGTCCGCCACCGAACAGACATGATACGCCGAAATATGCGCAAGGGCGGACGTCGGAGTCTGCCGCGACAGTGATGACGGTGAGAACAGCCGCGTCTGTGTCCGTTCCTGCGCACCAACGCAGCAGGTCAGATGCACAATCACCCGATCGTCCTCGATCCGTTCAAGCCCGGTCAAAAGCAGGTTGCGCATAAGATAAAGCCGCTTTGACAGGCCCAGATCATCGAGCAGAAAGGAGATGTAATCGAGGTGCCCATGATAGCGCAGCGTCTTAAACGTCAATCCCTTCAAGCGGCCCTCATAGTGCGAGACCAAAGCATCCAATGTGCCCGAAGTGGTAAAGGCTTCAAAGGTCTCTCCGGAAATGGTTACGGTTTCGAGGTTGTCGAGCGGCGCCAAGCCGACCACCTTACCGTCCGCCAGCGCAGCACAGGGCTGGGTATATTCCGCGATCAACGCCTCAATGTCCCACATATTGCCATAGCCGAGACGATTGGTTTTTTTGGCCGGCAAAACACCGACATAGGCGGTGATCTCTGCCTCTGGACCACTGCGAGTCACAAGATCGTCCACCATGAGTGAAATCAGCCCCGGCGCAAGACCGCAGCCCGGCGCGAAGGGCGTTTCCGCCCCTGCGGCGATCTCAAACACCGCGCGCAATGCTTTTGGGTCTTCGCACAGGTCCAAATACACGCAACCCGCCGCGCGCGCGGCTTTTGCGGTACTGGGCACAACGGAGGGCGGCGCAGCGCATATGACTGCCGCCGCCCCCTTTAGAGCCTGCCCCATCCCGTCTAAATCCGTGCCACTGACCTGTGCGGCATTGAGGCCCTCCGCTTGCAAAAGACGCACACGGTCATAGTCGATGTCCAGCACAAGAGGCGAAAAGGCCCGATCCGCACCAAACACCCGCGCGATGGCGGTGCCGGAGCGCCCGCCGCCGACAATGACGATTTTGCAGGTTTCAGCGGGCGGCATAGAACGGGTCATGCGTGAAATCGCTGAAGAAACTGTTGAAGCCGTTCGGATTGGGGGCTGTGCATCACCTCCTGCGGCGGGCCTTGTTCGGCAATCACACCATTGTCGATAAAAATCACCCGGTCCGCGACATCCGCGGCAAAGGCCATTTCATGCGTGACCAACACCATGGTCATCCCACCTTCGGCCAAATCCCGCACCACCTGCAACACCTCAGACACCAGCTCGGGATCAAGCGCGCTGGTCACCTCGTCAAACAACATCACATCCGGGCGCATCGCCAGAGAGCGCGCAATCGCCACCCGCTGTTTTTGCCCACCGGAGAGTTTACTGGGATAATAGTTTTCCTTATCGGCAAGACCGACCTTGGCCAAAAGCGCGCGCGCATGAGCTTCGGCCTCAACTTGGCTCTCTTTTAAAACAACCCTCGGACCCTTGGTGACATTGTCCAAAACGGTCAAATGGGGAAACAGGTTAAAGTGTTGAAAACACATCCCAACCTTGCGCCGCAATGTGCCCGCTCCAAGCGCTCCCGCCTTGTCCTTAAACTCCGGCAACACATGGCTGCCGCGAAATTGAAACGATCCCGACGTGGGCACTTCCATCATGTTGAGACAGCGGATGAAGGTGGATTTGCCTGATCCCGACGGGCCGATGATGGCAATCACCTCACCCGGCGTGATGTCTAGATCAATGCCTTTGAGCACCTCAAGTTCGCCATAGCTCTTTGTCAACGCGCGCACAGAAAGAATAGAAGGCGTGGTCATAACAGGGTCCTTTTTGCGGTTCAGTCGCTGCGCCGCATACGGCGTTCGAAGTAATCGGCGAATTGGGTGAGCGGGAAAAGCATGGCGAAATACATGATCGCGGCGATCGAATAGCTTTCGAGCGGGCGGTAGGTTTCGCTATTCACGATGTAAGTCATATAGGTCAGTTCCGCGATGGAAATGGCGTATAGGAGCGATGTGTTTTTGACCTGAATAACCGACTGATTGATGAACGCAGGCAGCATCTTTTTGACCGCTTGCGGCATGATGATATGGCGCATCGCCTGGCCGCCAGACATGCCAACCGCCATGGCCGCTTCACGCTGACCTTTGTCGATTGCATTGATGCCGCCCCGAAAAATTTCGCCGTAAAACGACCCGACATAAAGCGAGAGCGTCGCCAGCCCTGCGATCCAGTTCGGTATGCTGATCCCCAGCAACATCGGCAAAGCATAGTAGGCCCACATGATTTGTACGAGCAAAGGCGTGCAGCGAAACACCTCTTGGTAGGTGCGTGCCGCACCGCGCAACAGCCGCCATTTAGACAGTCGGGCAAAGGCGGTCACAAGTCCGATGACGATGCCAAAACCAATCGAGCCGATGGTGTAAAGGAAAGTGGTGAGCAGCCCGTGCCAGAAGAGATCAAAGGACTGAAAGACCGTGTAGAAGTCCCAGTTATACATGGAGGTCCTCGAATATAGGTAAGGTCGACGCGCCAAAAGCGCGCCGAGAGTGAGTGGTGAAGACAGGCTTATCCGCCGATGTCGAACCTTCGGGCAAATCGTCCAGGGTCACATCAAAAGGGGCAAGGCTTTCGACGATCCATGTTTGGTTGTTACCAACACGGCGATTGTAATCGGCCCAGGCGGAAATGAAGGCTTTCCACGTTTCATCTGTGTCGTAATTCAAACCGATCACAGAGGGCGACGACAGGGTGGGTTCTGGGACATAAACGGTGCCAAGCGCCGGGTTCTTTTTGGACATGACAACGGAGTTCAACACCGTGTTGATCATCGCGTCCGCTTTGCCCGTAGTGACCGCAATCACCGCCTCATCACGGGATTTGAACCGAAGAACATTTGCGTTCGGAAGATACTGACGCGCGATATTGTCCTGCGAAGAGCCGAGATCAACCGCGATCGTATAAGCCGGATCGTTCAACTCCGCCCACCCCTTGTCGGCAAGCGCCTCATTCGGGGAGATGATCACGAAGCTGTTGTAATAGGTCGGGTCAGAGAATGAAATCGCCATCGCGCGTTTCGGCAAAGCGGTGAGCGCCAAGGCGAGGTCCACTTTGCCCGATTGCACATCAAGAATCGAGTTGCTCCAGCTGCTTTCAACAACTTCCAGCTCCACACCAAGCGTTTCGGCAATATCACGCGCCATAGACACGGCAAAGCCGCGCCATTCACCGGTGCGCGGGTCTTTCGCAAAATACGGGTCTTCGCTGAGAATCCCCGCCATGCGTAACGTACCTCGCTCGCGGATTTCATCAATCTTACTGTCTTGTGCCTGCGCCGAGCCAATCGACACAGCCGTGGCAAGTGCTGCAAGCGTGCCACCAATAAAAGCCTTGAGCTTCATTCTGATCTCCTTGTTGGACAAGGCAGCTTTTGCGCTGCCACTTCGTTTTGAGAAAACGGCGTTCCCGTGCTTCCTTGCTACAAAGCACCCGTTATCGGGGCCTCAGGCAATACAAGATCATCCTGCAAATATACAAAATAATTTACATGTCATAGACCTTTATCGAGCGCACACAGAATTGTTCCAACTTTTTTTGTATCTTAACCGCATATATTTGCATCGAAATCAGGCCCGGAATTGCCCAACCTTGGATCAAACCAAATTGGAGCAACCTTGGTGCAGCCGACAGACTCATATGACCTCGTGATTGCCGGAGCCGGCATTATCGGCGCCTGCGTGGCATGGCACGCGACCCAACGGGGTCTCCGCGTCGCCGTCATCGACGCAAAAGGCCCGGCGGCCGCAGCCTCAGGCGCGTCGGATGGGGCCGTCTCGGTCGCCTCCAAACGCCCGGGCCTCATGGCCAACCTTGCCGATGCCTCGCTTTGCTATGCGCGAGAGATGGCACAACACAACGGCATTTTAAAAGGCATTTTTCACCCTCGGCCAACGTTTATCTTTGCCCGTTCCGCCCCCGAAAGCGCAGCACTTGATCGGCTGACCCGCATGCTGCACGACCAGTCCCTTTCCGTCACCATCCACCAGGATGGGGCCGCGCAAACCTCGGCCATTTCTGGCCTTGGCAAAGACATCACGCGGGTGATCGAACTGCAAGGTGAGGCGCATATGCTCGGCTACCAAGCCACCCATGCCTATCTTCGCGCTGCCAAATGCGATCTCTTTTGGCCGCGCAGCCTGGAAGCCTATGAGCCGGGTCCCGAGGGTGTGCGGGTTTTCACCTCGGCGGGTGAGATGAATTGCGCACAGCTCGTGATCGCCTCCGGCATTGGCACCATGGGACTCCTCCCAAACGTGCCGATGATCGCGCGCTCCGGTCAGTTGATTGTCTCTGACAGGGGCCCCGCATCTGAACCCAACCTGCCCGGCCCGCTGACCTCTGCCGCGTATCTCCTTGATAAAACGGCAAACGGGCGCGGTGACGCTGGTCTCCCCGTCGTCATCGACCCCCTGCGCACAGGGCAGGTGTTGATCGGCTCAACCCGCGAAGATCATGGGACGGAGCGCCAAACAGACATCGCCACCGTGCGCCGCCTGCTGCACAGCGCCGTCGGCTGTCTGCCACGTCTGGCTGAGCGCCGGATCATTCGGGTCTTTGCGGGCGTGCGCAGCGCGTCTCTCGATGGTTTGCCGATTGTCGGTGCCCTGCCGGAAGAGCCGAATGTGGTCTGCGCCACCGGATTTGAAGGCGATGGGATTTGCCTGTCCGCCCTGATCGGTCGCGAGATCGCCGCACACCTCGCAACCGGGCAATCCAGCCCCGATCTTGCCGCCCTCACCCCCGGACGTTTTTCATCACAAGAGGCGATCCCAGCATGAGCGGCCAAACCATCCTTTGGAACGGCACTCCGATTGCCTTTCTCCCCGGCGATACAATCGCTTCGGCACTGTCGCGGGCCGGGATCACGGAGTTTGGCCTGCGCCAAACCGCGCTGCCCGCCGCGATTTTTTGCGGCATTGGTCAGTGCCAAAATTGCTTGGTCTCGATCGAAGGCATCGGTGTGGCTGAGGCCTGTCTGACCCTCTGCGATGCGGCGCAATCCGTGCGCAGCCTGTCCGATCACCGCCTGACGGAGAGCGCCCATGATTGACACCCGCCCCCTCATCGTCGGTGCAGGCCCCGCCGGGTTGCGTGCCGCCATCACATTGTCCGACGCGGGGCTTCACCCCGTTTTGGTCGACCATGCACCGGGCATCGGTGGGGCCGTTTATGCCAATTTGCGCGCCCAACCAAATCTGACGCCGAAACTGACCCGCGAAGCCCGCATCCTGCGTCAGGATTTCGAGCGCGTTCGTCCGCGTGTTGATCTACGCCTGTCGACCGCCTTCGCCGCCTTTGATCAGACGGGCACAGCCCTACTGACGGGGCAGGCTGGCATGATGTTCAAACCCCGCGCGGTCATTTTCGCCACCGGTGCGCGCGAACGCATTCAGCCCCGCCCCGGTTGGACCCTGGCCGGGGTGAGCAGTGCCGGGGCGCTGCAAATCGCGCTTAAAACCACAGGGACATTGCCTTTGGGGCGTCTTCTGTTGGCTGGCACCGGCCCCCTCCTCTATGCTATCGCAGCTCAAATGGTGGCGGCGGGCCGTGCGCCGGTTGCGGTGATCGAAACCGGGAACCCGCTGCGCCACCCTCTGATGGCTCTGCGTTTGCCCGCCCGCGTTTTGACCGAAGCCACGCGTTACATGGGGCAACTTCTGCTTGCAGGCGTTCCGATTCTTTCGGGGACGGATTTGACCCGGATTGAGACGCGCAACGGGGCGTTGATCGCTCACACCAGCCGTCAGGGTCGCTGGGCCGAAATTGCCGTGGACCACATTGGTTTGCATGACGGGTTGGCACGCAATGACTTTGGCGTCAGCGCCGAAATGACGGGGCAAACGCCCGTGTTTCAGGCCGGAGATTGCCGATCGGTTCTGGGGCGTTGGGCCGCCGAAGAAGATGGCAAACGTGCCGCTGAACAGGTCCTACACGCCTTGAACGCGACGCCAGGTCGGGCGGCGATTGCGCCTGATCAGAGATTTATCAAAACGCAAACCCTGCTCGCCAAACTCTTTGCCCGTGCGCCCGCGCTTGCGGCTCCCGAGTTGCCAGACGACACCGTCATCTGCCGCTGCGAAAACCGCAGTCTGGGTGATCTGAAACAGGCGCTTCAGACAGCCTCAGAGCAAACCCAAACAACGGCCCGCACCCTGCGCCTCACCGAACGGTTTGGCATGGGGCCCTGTCAAGGTCGTCAATGCCTCGATTGGGTCGCAGCCCTCACTCCCGACACCACCAGCTTTGCCGATCTTCGCGGCAATCGCTGGCCCATCAAACCCGTCCGCGTGCGCGACATTCTTGATGCGCCCGATTTCACCGTGGACCCCTCTCACCAGGACCTCAAATGATGAACGTACAATCTCCCTCCATCGCGACCCTTCAAGAGTTTGAAGTGCGCAACCCCTATGACAACAGCCTCGTCGGCAAGGTGCATGCAACCAGCGCCGAAGAGATCCAGACAATCGTCGCCAACGCCACGAAAGCCGCCGACGCCTTTCGGTTTTCCACCCCGCATGAACGCCGCGCCCTGTTGAACAGGATCGCCGATTTGATGGGACAAGATGCGGAAAACCTGGCGCAGACCGTGTCGCAGGAAATGGGCAAAACCATCACCGAAGCGCGCAATGAACTCCGCCGCGCCCAAAACACGCTGCGCCTGTCGGGCGATGCGGCGACGTTTCTGGATGGCGACGTCTTGCACACCGGGATCGTTGCTGGCGGCCCTGATCGTCAGGCCGTGATCACCTATGAGCCGGTCGGCGTCGTTGCCGCGATCACTCCGTTCAATTACCCGGTGAACCTGTTGTGCCACAAGCTCGGCCCGGCGATCGCGGCGGGCAATGCGGTGATCGCCAAACCTTCGCCGAAAGCGCCGCTTGCCGCACAAATGTTGATGGATCTCTGCGACGAGGCGGGTGCGCCGAAAGACCTGATTCAGATCGTCCATGGTGGCGCAGAGGCCGCGACCGCCTTGGCCAAGGCCCCGATTGACCTGTTGAGTTTCACCGGTGGCCCCGGCGCAGGCCTTGCGCTCAAAAACGCCTCTGGCCTTGTGCGGTGTTTGATGGAATTGGGCGGCAACGATCCGCTGTTTGTCCTGCCTGATGGCGATCTTGAGGCGGCGGCGAAAACCGCAGTGGCGCAACGCTATGAGATCGCAGGGCAAAGCTGTGCCGCGGTCAAAAAGCTCTACGTGCATGAGGCGATTGAAGCCGAATTCACCGACCGTCTTTTGGCGCTGGTGGCCAATGTCGGCATGGGCGACCCCTCTGATCCCGCCACCATCATGGGGCCGGTGATTGATGCCGCTTCTGCGATTGAAATCGAAGCTCGGATTGAGGCGGCCGTGGCCGGAGGCGCGCATGTGTTGACCGGTGGGCGGCGTCAGCACACCCATTTCGATCCGGTGGTGATGAGCGGTGTGGACCCGCGCTCCAAACTGATGCGCGAAGAGACCTTTGGTCCGGTAATTTCCATCCGCAGCTTCACCGATTTCTCCGGCGCGATCGGCGAAGTGAACGCGGCGGGATTTGGACTTCAGGCTGGCGTCTACACCAATGATCACGCCGCAATCAAACTGGCCTCGCGTCAGCTCAAAGTCGGCGGCGTCATGATCAACGAAGGTCCCGATTTCCGGGTCGAACATGTGCCGTTTGGCGGGGTGCGCAAATCCGGCCTTGGCCGCGAAGGGGTCCGCATCGCGCTGCGCGAAATGAGCGAAACCAAGGTTGTGATAGATTGAGGCCGCAGATGACACATATTTCGGTTTTTGGTGCGACAGGTAAAGTGGGGCGCGAGGTCTGCGCCCTGCTGACGGAGACAGACCAGGCCACCCTGGCAGAGGCAATATCGGCCTCTGGCACAGACACCACTTTGACATTGGCCGAAGCCGATTTCACAGGCACGGATGTTGTGATTGATTTTTCCACACCGGATGCGGTCATGACACTTTTGGACCATCTGCAAGGCACCTCTTTGCCAGTGATCATTGGCACCACCGGGTTTTCCGCTGCGCAAACCGCGCGCCTTCACGCCGAAGCGGACCACCGCGCCCTCTTGATCGGTGCCAATTTCACCAAAGGATTTGAAGCCTTCGCCGCCGCAGCCCTTGCCCTCAGCAAAGCCTTGCCAGAGGCCGCGATTACGGTGGGGGAGGTCTATAAAGCCGGCAAGAAAATGGCCGCCTCCGGCACCACCAAACGGCTGAGTGCCGAGCTTTCTGAGATCACCGGCAAAGAGATCGATCTCGACATTCAGCGCATCGGGGATACGGCTGGTATCACCACCGTTGTTCTGGATTACAAAATCGCCACGCTGCGCCTTGAACTGAATGTGCGCACCCGCGCCGCCTATGCCGCCGGTGCGGTTGAGGCCGCCCTTTGGCTCGTTGGACGCGCCAATGGCCTCTACGCCCCCAAAGATTTGCTTGCATCCTAATGGAGAATCCCATGTCCGATCTGTCTCGCTTTGACGGTGTTTTCACCGCCCTCATCACCCCTTTCACCCAATCCGGCGATATCGACTGGGTCGCTTTTGACAGGTTGATTGACCGCCAACTCGCCGCTGGCATCACCGGCCTTGTGCCCGTTGGCACCACAGGCGAGGCGGCAACCCTTACCTCCGAGGAAGCCGATGCGCTCATCGCGCATACGGTCAAACACGCCAAGGGCAAAGCCTATGTTTTGGCCGGCACCGGGTCCAATTCCACAGCCAAAACGATAGCCGCGACACAGCGTGCAACCGAGCTTGGCGTCGATGGGGTTTTGGTCGTCACACCTTATTACAACAAGCCCTCACAACAGGGGCTGCTCAACCATTTTTCTGCGGTGGCCGATGCAACCACAGCCGATGTCGTGCTCTATTCTGTGCCCGGCCGGGCGGGCGTTGAGATTGCCCCCGACACCGCTGGTGCCTTGGCCCAGCGTCATCTCAACATCGTTGCAATCAAAGAAGCCGGTGGCGCGCCGTCGCGCGTGACTGATCTGCGCACGGCCGCGCCCGGCCTGGCTATTCACTGTGGCGATGACGGTCTGGCACTGGCGTTTTACGCGCTTGGGTCTTGTGGTCTGACCTCGGTGTTTTCGAACTACGACCCGGAAATCTGTGTTGAGCTGTACAAAGCCTGGCAGGCAGGGGATCGCCTGCGCGCCTTGGACATTCACGAGGCCCTGCGCGACATCGCCGATGCCATGTTTATCGAAAACAGCCCCGCCCCGGTGAAATACGTTCTGTCCAATGCCGGGCTCTATACCGCTTCGGTGCGGATGCCGCTGGCGGAAGTGTCGGCACCATCACGGAGCGTGTTGGATCAACATGTGGTGGACTTCAAAACCCGCCGGGAGGGTCTCGCCCTTTAATCTCGCCCGGAGGACTCCACCCTGGCGGCGTAACCGCCTTGGCCACGCCGGCTGTGTCTTTGGGTTGCCGACCCCGACGCGGACGTGTGCATGGGGCGTGACTTCAGCCTTGCCGCAAAACAGAGCCGTGGGGAGAAGCGGGCGTTTGCGACGTGAGCACAAACGCCCGCCAGTCTTTTGCTTCAGTCGGCCAGAGAGCCTTCTTCGTCACGCCGGGCGTGCATTTTCGATTTCACTTTGCGGCCAATGATCAGCGGCAAAATGAAGCCGACGATAGCGATCAACCAAAGTGTGATCGACAACGGGCTGTCGACCAAGGTCAGCCAATTGCCATTGTCGATGGTGATCGCGCGGCGCAGGTTGTTTTCCATCGCATTGCCCAACAAGGTGCCAAGAATGATCGGCACCAGCGGCACATCGAATTTGCGCAAGATCCAGCCCAACATGCCAAAGCCAACCATGACCAAGAGGTCAAAGGACGAACCCGAAATGCCGTAGATGCCAACGAAAGACACCATGGCAACCACCGGCATCAAGATACGCGGCGGCACCATCAACACGCGGGTGAACAGGCCGACCATCGGAATGTTCATCGCCAAGAGCATGAAGTTGGCGATGAACAGCGCCGCGATCAGGCCCCAGACTACATCCGGGTTTTGCGAAAACAACAGCGGTCCCGGCGTGATGTTGAGCGACAACAGCACCGCCAACAACACCGCCGTAGTGCCTGACCCCGGCACACCCAGCGCCAACATCGGCACAAGCGCGCCCCCCGCGGCGGCATTGTTGCCGGCCTCGGGGGCGGCCACACCGCGCGGATCGCCTTTGCCAAAGGTCTTGCCGTCCTTGTCCACCAACCGTTTCTCAAACGAATAGGCAATAAAGGACCCAAGCGAGGCCCCTGCCCCCGGCAACACCCCCGCCAAGAAGCCCAGGAGCGTGGAACGGATCATTGTCGGCGTGGTTTGTTTGAGCATCGACAAAGGCGGCGTCAGACGCCCGACTTTGATTTTCGATGCCGTGCCTTCTGCGTCACCATGGCGGTGCTCCAAAAAAATGAACACTTCGGAGAGCGCAAACAGGCCGACAATGGCAACGAGGAAATCCAAACCGTCATAGAGGTGCACTTCGCCAAAGGTAAAACGCGGCACGCCGGTTTGGGTGTCAACGCCAATCATTGCAAGGCCAAGACCGAGTGCTGCGGCAAAGGCCGATTTGGCTTGGTTGGTCGAAGACACGCCGCCCAAGGTCATAAAAGCCAAGGCGAACAGTGCGAAATATTCGGCGGGGCCAAACAAGAGCGCGATTTTGACGAGCTGCGGCGCAAGGAAAATCAGGCCCCAAGTGGCAAAAAACGCACCAACAAAAGAGGCAATACCAGAGAGCGACAGCGCCTGCCCTGCCATGCCCTTTTGCGCCATTGGATAGCCGTCGAGACAGGTCATCATCGCCGGTTCATCGCCGGGAATGTTGAGCAGGATGGACGAAATCCGCCCACCATACATCGCACCGTAATAAACCGACGTGAGCAAGATCAACGAGGGCGTGGCCCCAAGACCAAGGGTAAAGGCCAGCGGGATCAAAATCGCCACACCGTTTGACGGACCGAGGCCCGGAAGCGCGCCCATGATGGTGCCAAGGAAACAGCCCAACAGGGCCAAAAGGATGTTCTGCCACGTCAGTGCAATGGCAAAACCGTCCGCGAGAGACATGAAAGTGTCCATGATGGTGGTCCTTTAAAACCCAAGCGGGCCGCGCGCGAGCGACAGGCCAAGCACAAGGTGAAAGATGACATAAATCCCAACCGAGGTGCCGACACCGGTCAGCACGGTGGCCACCACGCCCGACCCAAGCCGCCATGTCAGATAGGCGGCGGCAAAGGCCGTTGCGATCACGAAACCAAGGACGGGAAGCAGTTCGGCGTAAAGCATCATAACCACAGCCGCCGCGAGAATTTCCGCGAAGCGACCGAGGCTTGGCCACGTCGGCGCGTCGTCGGGCTTAAGCGCGATGGCAATGGAACTGAGGCCGAGAATGGTGGCAATGATCAGCGGAAAGGCTTTGGGACCGACGGCATCAGAGAGGAAACTTTCCTCGATCGCCAAGGCAGCAAAGGCAAAGCCGATGGCAAGAAGCAGGCCAACCAAACCAAAAATACGATCACTCATGGGGATCTCCTTTGGAGGATGTGGAAACGGACCGGTGGGGATATGAGCTGGGCGCCGCAACAGATGCGGCGCCCGTCACATCATCACAAACCAAATGGCTTATTTGATGATGCCGATGTCTTTCGAAATCGCCTGAATTTGCGCAACGCTCTCGGAGACGAATGTTTCGAAGGCTGCACCTTGCAGGTCAAGCGGCGCCATGCCGTTGTTCGCCATGATCTCTTTCCATTCAGGTGTGGCATAGAGATCCGCGATTTTGGACACCCATGCGTCATAGGCTTCGTCGCTCATCTCGCCCGGTGCGTAGAAGCCACGCCAGTTGGCCCCGATGGCATCCACGCCCTGCTCTTTTGCCGTCGGGAAATCGGCAAATTCGCCACCGAGACGCTCAGGCGACAACACGGCAAGCACACGGATGTCACCGCTGTCGACAAAGCCTTTGGCTTCGGAAATGTCACCGGTGAAGGCCTGAACAGACCCGGCCAAAAGCTGGGTCACCGCCTCGCCGCCGCCATCAAAGGCGATGTATTTCACAGTGCGCACATCGTCGATGCCATAAGCATTGGCCGCAATCAGGACCTTGAGGTGGTCCCAACCGCCCACAGCGGAGCCGCCCGCAACGGACACAGAGCGCGGATCGGTTTTGATCATCTCAAGCAGCGCGGGAAGATCGGCAATATCGCTGTCTTTGGCGACGGCGATCACACCGTAATCGGCACCAATCGAGGCCAACCAACGAACTTGATCCATAGTATTGCCGGGGAACGCGCCCTGAGCCAAACGGGTGGCCGTTGCGGATGAGGCGGCCACGATCAGATCGTTGTCATCGGCGCGCTTGTTGACGACTTCGGCATAGGCCACACCACCACCGCCCCCGGCGAGGTTCACGACCTGCATGGTTTTCTCGATAAGGCCGAGGTCTTGCAGTGTTTTTCCCACCTGACGGCAGGTGAAATCCCAGCCACCACCTGGGTTGGCCGGGGCGATACATTCGGGGTTCTCTGGGGTGAAACCCTCCGCAAATGCGCCAAAGGTGGATGCGCCAAGCAAAGCTGCGGCAACGGTGAGGCGAGTGGCCTTGATGATCATGTGTATTTTCCTCCACATTCATGTCTGTCGGGCTGTAAGGCCGCCCGAAGTCCAAAAGCCAACGCACCGCAGGTTTGCGGTCTCCTCGCGAATGGCTATGAAGGATGTGTAGACTGCAAAGCTGTCATGAACCTGTCACGGCGGATCACGCGGGCCAGTGAAGCGGGAGGATCAGAGGACCATGCGGATATTGATCGTTGAAGATGCGGCCGATGTGGCCGAAGCCGTGGCCATTCGGCTGGACAAATCCGGCATGGCCTGTGACATCGCCGAGTGTTGTGAGGCAGCGGAAGATTTTCTGGCGGTGCAGCGCTATGATGCGATTGTGCTCGACATCAACCTGCCCGACCGCAACGGCACCGAGCTGTTGCGCGACATGCGCACGCGCGGTGACCGCACGCCGGTGTTGATGCTGACCGCCTTGTTTTCCGTCGATGACCGGGTGTCCGCGCTTGATCTTGGGGCCGATGACTATTTGGTCAAACCCTTTGATCAACGTGAATTGGAAGCCCGCCTTCGTGCCCTTGTGCGGCGCGAAGCGGAGCAAAAATCGGACGCCATCTCTTTGGGACCGCTGACATTTTCGCTCGCAACCCTGAATGCGACACTTGAGGGTGTGCCGCTGAATCTGACCCGACGCGAGGCCACGCTTTTGGGGCTGTTGTTGCGCAATCAAAAGGCCGCGCTGAGTAAGAAACGCCTGTATGATGGGTTGTTCGCCTTTGATGACGCCGATGTGGGATTAAACGCCATCGAACTCTACATCGCGCGGCTGCGCAAAAAGCTCGCGGGCACAAGCGTGAGCATCGAAACCCAACGCGGTGTCGGCTATCGGATTTTCCAAAATGAATAGCCACATGGTTGTGCTGAACGGTCAACGCACACTCCTGTCACGAGTGATGGGCGGGGTCTTGTCGCTTTTGGCCGTAGGGGGCATTTTGGTGACGATCGCCGCCTTTGCCTACGGCAAAAACGCAGCGCGGCAATCCTTTGACCGCATTTTACTGGGTGCGGCCAATGACATTGCGGAATCAATCGACATCGTGAATGGCGCCCCGATTGCAGATATTCCGGTCTCGGCCTTTGGCCTTTTGTCCCTAGCGGCGGACGATCGCATTTTTTATTCAGTGCGTGGCCCGCAGGGCGAGGTTCTGACCGGCTACGCGGGCGCTGTTGCACGCGATTTCACCCATGACACGCTCACCACGCCAGCGTTTTTTGACAGCACACTCCAAGGCGAACGCGCCCGGTTTGTCACCGTGGCCAGGCGGTTCTCGGAACGGGATTTTTCCGGCGCGGTGTTTGTCTTTGTCGGACAGACGTTGCGGGCGCGCAATGCGATGGCGCTGGACCTGACCAAGGGCGCGGTTCTGGTCACGGGGATTGGCGGCATCGCTCTGCTTTTGGGGGCATTTTTAGTGATCCGCTCAGCCATGCGACCGCTTGAACACCTGACCCGAGACCTGTCGCACCGTGACCCCTATGACCTGACGCCGATGGCCGCAGACGGGCCTGCCGAAGTTGCGGTCATGGTCCATGCGATGAACCGGTTTATGCAGCGTCTGGACCGACAAGTCGGCGCGATGAAACATCTGATTTCTGACACCGCGCATCAGTTGCGCACCCCTGTTGCCGCGATCCGGGCGCAGGCGGAATTGGCGATTGAAGACGATCCCGCGCATCGCGCCCAACGGCTGGAGCGCTTGGTGCGGCGCACACGTTCTTTGGGCACATTGTTGGATCAAATGTTGTCCCGCGCCATGGTCATCCACCGCACAGATAACGCCCCGCCCTCCGCCGTGGATTTGCGCGACGTGGCGCTGAAGGTCTTTGAGGACCGCGACCACGAAGTTTTGGCCCCGGAGGCCGAGGTTCGATTAGAGATCGGGGATGTGGCGGTGATCGTGATGGCCGATGAAATTTCATTGAGTGAAGCGGCGAAAAACATGCTGGCGAATGCGCTGCGTCATGGCACATCCCCGATCACCATCGGGGTCTGTGCCGATCGAGGCATAGGTGAGATTTGGGTCCAAGACGCGGGTCCTGGCCCGGCCAACGATGTGATCGACACCATCGGCCAACGGTTTGAACGCTCCGCCGCCTCAAAGGGCAACAGCGCGGGATTGGGCCTCTCGATTGTGCGCGCCGTGGCCGAGGCATTCGAAGGAAAGGTGCATATGGCACGCAATGATCAAGGGTTTCGTGTCAGTCTGGCCTTGCCTGCGGATCAGAGTACGGGGAAGGTATGATGGGCTATGTATCGCCTCTGTGGCGTATGAGTTTGATGGTGCTGTGCCTCATTGCCAACCCGGCGATGAGCCAAGAGGCCAGCCAAAGATTTATCGCCAAAGACGCCACACCAAGCACCGTTCTCCTGGTGCGCTCCACCACCGATATTTCGATTTTTGCCCCTGCTTTGGCGGCCTTTGTCGCGGCCAACCCAAGCGTCGAAATCGCCTATGAACAATGGGGGTCCAACGCGCTTTATGCCAACAGTCTTGGAGCCTGTGAGGGGACAGCCACACCTGCGGATGTGGTGATTTCCTCCGGGGTGCATCAGATGGTGGATTTGGTCAACCGCGCCTGTGCCAGTGCCTATCAGTCTGAATTCACAGCCCAATTGCCCGCCGCGCGTCGGTGGCGCGACGAGCTTTGGGGGATCACCCGCGAAGCCGCTGTGATCATCTACAACACCGATCTGGTCTCTGCTGAGGACGCCCCGCGCACGCGCTTTGCACTGTTGGATTTGATGCGGCGTTCCTCTGCCGACTTTATGGGTAGAATCGCCACCTATGATGTCGAAGCCTCAGGCCTTGGGTTTCTCTTTGCCTTTATGGACAGTCAGGAGGCCACAACCTTTGGCGGGCTTTTGGAAGGCTTCGCCCGAGTCGATGCGGTGGCAACCTGTTGTTCGGCGGAGATCATTGAAGGGGTCGACAGTGGCCGATATAAAATCGCCTATAATGTCTTGGGCTCCTATGTGGATACCGTACCGCATGAGAATTTGGGCGTGATTTACCCCGAAGATTACACGTTGTTTTTGTCGCGCGCTTTTATGATCCCCAAGGGCACGCACCAAGGTGCTGCGGCGGGGGTTTTTTTAGACTTTCTCCTGTCACCCCGAGGGCGCGCCCTGTTGTCCCAGAGCACGCTCATTCATGACAGCAACAGCGATGAAACCGCCGCAAACGAAAGTGCGACACGCTACATTCCCATTGGGCCGACCTTGCTTGTGGCAATGGATCGACATAGGCGCGCCCGCTTTATCGAAAAATGGCGCGATAGTTTTGGTGTGGATGCGGTGAAATAACCGGGGCGCGCCTCGTCGAGACAGCACCTCATAGGACCGCGTCCTCAAACACATGAACCACCCAATCCAGAAACACCCGCACTCTGGGGGAGAGTTGTCGGTTCTGGGGGGAGTAGGCGGCGAGGAAAATGGGTGGGGGTGGCGCATTGCTCAGGACTTCCACCAGTCTCCCAGCCTCAAGGTCATCCAGAAAACGATACTTTGGTGCTTGCACGAGGCCAAAGCCTTCCCTTGCCAAGTGATGCACCGTGTCTGCGTCATTGGCCGTCACAGTTGCAGGTAAAGAAACTTCCTCAAAACGCGTCCCAACTTTGAACTCAAGCGGCATCGCCGTTCCGGTTCGCGACGACAAAAACCCCACCATGCGATGGCCATCGAGGTCCTTGACGGACTGCGGCGTGCCGTATTTTGCAAGATACTCGGGACTGGCGCAGGTGATCTCCGGGATGCTGGCGAGTCGCCGCATCATCATGGTGCTGTCCTCCGGTTCTCCGGCGCGGATGACACAGTCGACCCCTTCGCGCACCAGATCGACCAATCGTTCCGTCTGACCAAGTTGCAATGTGATCTTGGGATATCGGGCGAGGAACCCCGACAGGCGCGGCAACAAAAAGACCCGTGTGAGTGTACCAGGGGCATCAATGCGCAAAAGCCCCGAAGGCTCGTGTCCACGCAAGGCGCCTTCTGCCTCCTCCAAATCGGCCAGGATCGACAAGCACCGTTGATAATAGGCCGCCCCATCGGGCGTGGCGGCGATGTGCCGTGTCGTGCGGTCAAGCAAGCGACTTTCCAAATCGCGCTCCAACCGTTGAATGGCTTCGCTGGCGGTTGAGCGCGGAATGTTCAGATCGGTGGCGGCTTTGGTAAAGCTGCCACGCTCCAGAACACGGACAAAAAGGCGCATCGTCGCAAGCCGGTCTATCATTTGTTCGTCATTTCCGAATTATCATTCCAATTTTCGCCGGATTATCTGAAATCTATTCCGGTTTATCTACCGTGACAACAGACCGGAGATCGACATGAAACACCCAACTCAAAACACAATCATCACTGGCGCCAGCAAAGGGATCGGTGCGGCCATCGCACTGCGTCTTGCTCAGGACGGTCATGCTGTTCTGATAAACTATGCGCGTGACAAAGCCGCGGCTCATCGCGTCGTCAAAACGATAAAGGAGGCGGGCGGTCAAGCGATTGCGGTCCAAGGCGATGTCGCAGAGCCATCCTGCATGGCCGAGCTGTTTGACGCTGTTGAACAGACCTTCGGACCCGCCAACGGTCTGATCAACAATGCAGGCATCATGCGCGCCGGCCCGATTGGCGCCGCGACAGATGAGGACTTTGACGCGCAATGCGCCGTCAATTTTGCGGGCGTCTTCAGAGGCATGCGCGAGGCCGCCCATCGCATGACGGAGGGCGGGACCATTGTCAGCCTGTCGTCCAGCGTCGTTGGTCTCTACCAGCCAAACTACGGCCTCTATGCCGCGACCAAAGCCGCCGTCGAGGCGATGACACATGTGTTGGCAAAAGAACTTGGGCCGCGTGGGATCACGGTCAACGCCGTCGCGCCCGGCCCGGTGGACACCGAATTTTTCAGGACCGGGAAACCCGATGCCTTGATCGAACACATTAAGGACTTGAACCCGTTTGGGCGTCTCGGGACGCCTGACGACATCGCTGCCGCTGTGGCTTTTCTCGCTGGCCCTGATGGCCGCTGGATCAGTGGCCAAACCCTTCGCGCCAATGGCGGCGTGATCTAACCCCCTCCCCTTGAAAGGACAATCAAATGCCATTTGCAAACTACAAATTGCCACAAGACTCCCTCACCACGGCCCAGAAAGAAGACCTGATCCACAAGACAACCGACCTGCTGGTTGGGCTCTTTGGAGAGGTCGTGCGCCCCAACACAATGGTTCTGATCGAAGAGGTCAAGGATGGTGGGTACGGCCGCGCCGACGAAGTGTTTGTGTTGCCGGATGAGTATCGCGCCAAGGGCTAAGTCGCCTTGTGCACGGGGCAGCAGTGCAAGCCGCCGCCCCAATGATTTCTGATAATGACCTTTGGTTTCGACACCCGTCTTCGTGGTTCGACCAAGGATCACTCAGAGGATCACCAAAACACAGAAACGCCCGCAAAAAAGCTGTGGCCAGCAATCAGGGCACAATAGGCGATCAGCGCGTAGACACTCCGCCTGACATCGCCCTTTGCAAAGACCGTCCGCAGGGGCGCGCGTTTCGCATGGTGCCACAGGGTCTGCCATGTCTGCATCCCCAGTTCTTTTTGCCGCCGCCGATCCAGAAGCCGCATCCCAAGGGTGGCAAACCCGCCCAGAGCTCCAAACAGCAACACATGCGCCAAATCGCCATTGGGCAACAGATGCAAACCCGCCCAAAGCAGAAACCCCAACAGGAGCGGATGGCGGTGCACCCGTACGAAACCCGGTCGCGACGGATCAAACACATCAGTCTTTGCCCCTCCGAAGGAAAAGGGATTGGGCCGCCCAAGCGACAGGGCGAATATCATGCAGACCGCCAGCATTCCAATCCGGGTCACAGTCAGAGTGATCGCAGATTGTGGCCACAACAGAACCGGGTCGGGCCAGTTGGCCGCGCGGATCAGCAGCAAGAGCATGGCCAGCGACAGAAGCGAGTATAGAATGGTAAAGCCCCGCGCGCCCACCGCCGCCACCGCCCGGCGTTTGACGGCGGGGCGGGTCGGGATCGAATGGCTGAACAAAAACAACGCGAACATCGTCCCATAGGCAACCCAGTTCATGTCACAGACCTCCTCAACGGGACCGTTTCGCAGACCACAGCATCGGGGCATACTGTATGGCGAAGCCCAGAAATGCCATAATCCAAAAGCCACCCGAAAGCTGATACAGCCCGGTCAGTGGCACAAACCCGGCTAGAAACCGCAGGATTGTGGCGGCAAAGAGCGCGACATAGACCGCCACGGTCCCGGCGCTGGCCTGTAGGTCGCGCCCGGTATGACCCAGCGAGGCACGGCTCATCACCGACAGCGTCATTCCACCAATCACGCCTGCGGTCCACAGGTGCACTGCGGCAGGCCCCGCCAACATCCCCGGCCACAGGATCGAGGCACTGACAGCCAAAGCCCCGAGCGGCAAGCAGAGATAACTCATATGCAAGACAAACAGAATCGGTTCGCGCCGGGTCATCAGCCCTTGCCAACGGCTCAGGCGGATCAGGTGCAACACGCCGATCACGGCAAGGAGAAGCGCGGTGACCACATGCAACGGCGCCGCCCCCCATGCCAAAAGCGCTAGGGCGCTCAGCGCCAATGTGGCTTTGTCAAACCGCTGCATCGGCGGCACCGGACGCGCCGCATGTCCCGCTTTCACCAACCAGTTACGGGTGAAAGACGGGATGATCCGACCGCCAATCAGGGCGACCATCATCAACGCCGAGCCAAGCCCCAGCCGCATCCCGAAACCCGTCGCCGCATTGCCCCCGCGCCCGGCCTCCAAAAGGAACAGCAGGTCAGAGAGGGTAAACACCATGAGCAGGAGCAACACGGGCAGGTTGCGCCAATTCCGCCCCGCAACGATCTCTCGCAGCAAGAACGCCCCGAGCACCAGTGGAAAGGCAAGGTCGGTGGCGGCCGCATAGCCGAAAGGGATCAGCCCCGAAAACAGCATGGCGATGCGCCCGATACCCCAGAGCGCGAACACCCCGATCAGGGACGTACCGACCACCGGCAGGCGCCCGGTCCAGTTGGGAACAGCCGTCAAAAGGAACCCGGCGATGATCGCACCGAGATAGCCAAACAGGAACGCATGGGCGTGCCAACTCACCGGATCGAGCCGTGACGGCAGGGTGAGCGCCCCGGACAAGACCAATATCCACAGGCACATGGCACAGGCAGCCCAAAGCGATCCAAACAGGAAAAACGGACGAAACCCGTAGGAAAACAGGGCTGGACCCGTCCAACGGCGCATCTGTTCAGTAGAAGAAACGGGCATTCTCACGGTCCTTTCAAGTGTCGGCAACATCCATCAGGCGTCGGATATGACAGGCAAAGGCATAAGTGGCAGGCAGCGCGATGAGCGCGCCAAGCCCCAGCGACACCGAGGTCGTCGCAACCGGCAAGCCAAGCCACGACCCAATGAGCGAGGCGAAAAAGACATTCACCGCAAAAGCGCCCCAACCGAAAGGAAAGAGCAGCACCGCGATGCGTGCCGCGCTCCAGTGCCCCACGCCCTGTCGGGTCATCGCCGCGCCACCACCCGCGCGACCACAATCAGCGCGGCAATCAGTGCCAATGTGGCGAAAAAGAACCAAAGTTCCGCTGTGGCGGATTGTGCCTGTGGGATTGGACGATCGAACGCCTCGGCAAAACCCGATACGGGGATGAGAGCGGTGAGAAGGATTAGAAAACGCATATTAACTCTCCTGTGTGAGGCTGCGGTAAATGTCGGGAAGGGCCCGCAAGAGCCGTTCGGGATGGGGCAAAAGCGTGAACCCGCCCCGGCCAAAAATGCGGGCGAACCAGTCCTGCCCGTCTTCGTCGATGATCACACCATGCAACGACAGTCCGGCCCGGCGCGCCTCGCGCACCGCCATATGGCTGTCCTCGATGCCGTGCTGGCCTTCGTAGTGATCAAGATCGTTGGGTTTGCCATCGGTCAAAACGATCAACAGCTTGTGGCTGGCGCTTTCTTTCGCCAATTCCGCGCTGACATGACGGATCGCGGCGCCGAGCCGGGTGAAATGGCCGGGTTTGAGCGCGGCGATATTGTCTTGGACAGTGGCGCCCATCGGATCGGCAAAGCCTTTGACCCGCGCGACAAAAACCCGGTCGCGCCGGAGCGAGGAAAACCCCCAGATGCCAAACCGGTCACCCGCGGCGTCGATCCCGGCACTGAGCGCCGACATGGCCTCACGGGCCACATTGATCACCGAGCTGTCGCCAATCGCGGCCTCTGTCGACCGCGACGTGTCAATCAGAAAGGCGACCGTCAGATCACGGTCAACTTGGCGTGCTTGTTGCCAGATACGATCCGTGCCGCGCCCGCTGGCGAGGATGTCGGTGCGGTTACAAATCACTGCGTCGAGATCCAATTCGCTGCCATCGATTTGACGCGGGCGCAGGATGCGTTTCGGGCGCAGCGCCTCGAATTGCCGCCGCACCGCGCGAATGTGGCGCGGATCGGCGCGAAACCCGTCATTGGGACCAACGGCAACAGGGGCTTCGAGCACCCGGCAATGACCCTCCATATAGCTGCCTGTCCGGTGGTTCCATTCAGGATAAACATGTGTGCCCGCGAGCCTCTCGTGTTCGGCATCGACCGGAGAGAGGTCGAGATGCAGCCGAAGCCGGGTCGCCGCCTTGCGATTGTGTTTGCTCAGGGCGATCTGGTCCTGATCCTCCGCTGCCTTGGCGGCGTTCTCTTCGTCGTCATCGTCCACCGAGCGGTTGATATTCATCGACTCGACCCAAGAGAGAATGGATTCAAACCTGTGGATGATAAAACTGTCGCGCCGCCGCGTCTGATCGAGATCGCGACGCTCGCCAAGCTTGCGTTTGGTGCTGGCCGCACCGGAGGCGGCAGTCTTGCTCTGGGCCTGATCCTCGCTCGCACCGCGACCGGATGTCAGACGCTCGAACCGCAGCCAGATCGGCACTGGGGCGAGCGGCATATAGGTGCCCGTTTCACTTGGCGGCACACCGGCGGATGAGACCTCCCCACCCAGCTGATCCCGCAACGCCTGTTCCATCATGGCTTCGGCAGGAGGGCGTGCCAGATTGGTACGGCGCCCGAGGGACAAAAGCGCAAGGTCGCGGTAAGCCGCGCGCAGACCGGGACAGCGCAGATAGGCGTGATCGCAGGCCTGCGCATTGGCCCGGATTTGCGCGCAATCCATCGCCTGGCCCACAGGTTCCCTGGGCAAATCCGGCATTTCTTGACTGCTCACCACCGCCAAAGAGGTGAGCCAAAAATACGCCGCGCGGTTGAGCCGCGCCTCTGGAAACACATCAATGACCGGCGGCAAGCGCAGGCGCTCGCCATCAAAGGCCGCCACATGTTCTGTTTCGCGGGCGGACCCGAGTTTGCGGCGCAACGCCACGCGATGCCGCACCGGCGTTGGGGCGGCTTCGACAAGCTCCACCCCCGCATGACCACCGAGCGCACGAAACACCACCGTCAGAGAGGGGCGCAGTGAGGAAAGGGTCACGCCCTCCTCAGGGAACCTTGTATCGGCACCGATGTCTTTGGCCCAATCGTGCCACAGGTTGCCCACCGTCTCCTCCGGTTCCATCAGGTCCATCAAACGCATGGCGCGGCTCCTATCCGTAGATCGTCGAAACCAGATCACGCAGCGCCTGCTGCACATCCGGCTCATCGGTGAGCGGTTCGATGATGGCGACCTGAATCGCCTGATCGACACTCATATTGCTGGCCATCAGCCGCGCCGCATAGGTCAGAAGCCGGGTGGACACGCCCTCTTCGAGATCCATCCCCGAGAGCGCGCGAATATGCCCCGCGAGCCGCACCAATGGCGCAACGCGCCCGGGTTCCAGCCCGCTTTCGGCACTGACCACCGCGATTTCCACCTCTGGCTCCGGAAAGTCGAAAGAGATCGAAAGGAACCGTTGACGGGTCGAGGGTTTCAAACGCTTGAGCACGTTTTGATAGCCCGGATTGTAGGAGGCAACGAGCATGAAACCCTTTGGTGCGGCAAGCTCTTCCCCCGTGCGGTCGATCATCAGGGTGCGGCGCGAATCCGTCAACGGGTGCAGCACCACGGTGACGTCTTTGCGCGCCTCAACCACCTCGTCGAGGTAACAGATCGCGCCCTCACGCACGGCGCGGGTCAGTGGCCCATCAACCCATTCGGTTTCGCCACCCTTGAGCAGGTAGCGCCCGATCAGATCGGCCGCAGAGAGATCGTCGTGACAGGCCACGGTGTAGACCGGCTTGCCTAGAATTGCGGCCATATATTCGACAAAGCGGGTTTTGCCGCAGCCGGTCGGCCCCTTCAAAAGAAGGGGCAAACCGTTTTCATAGGCCGTTTCGAACAGGCCGCATTCCATACCTGTTGGCTGATAGAACGGCAGATCAACAGAGGCGGAAGGTGAAAGATCAAGCGTCATGGTCATTCTCCTGCGACAGCTTGTGCTGGGCCGGGTTGAATCACTTCACGTTTGCGCGCAACGACGAGCGAGTAGATGAACAGGAGCGCGCCAATGACCACTGCGGCCCCCGCGCCAAAGCGCATCAGGTAGAAGAGCGACAGGCTGTCCTGAACCTCCATGTAGTTTTCGCCCAGTACACGCTGCATATGGGTCTGGATCGTCCCGGCAAAGGTCAGCACGAAGGTCATAAAGGTCATGCCGCCGGTCATCAGCCAGAAGGACGCCATGTTGAGCACCTGGTTATAGGGATCACGTCCGCGCAGCATCGGCATGGCGTAGGTGAAGACCGCGAGGTTCAGGGCGACATAGGCGCCGTAGAAGGCGAGGTGGCCATGGGCGGCGGTGATCTGGGTGCCGTGCGAGTAGAAATTCACCCCATGCAGCGTGTGCAGGAAACCCCAGACGCCAGCGCCGAAGAAGGCTACGGTGGAGGACCCGAGCGACCACAAAAGCGCGGCCTTGTTCGGGTGGTTCTTGCGCCCTTTCCAGACCATGACGAAGGCGAAGGACATCATCAGAAAGAAGGGGATGACTTCGAAGGTGGAGAAGATCGACCCGATCCACTGCCAATAGCCCGGCGTGCCGATCCAGTAGAAATGGTGGCCTGTGCCAAGGATACCGGAGAACAGCGCGGTGGCGACGATGACATAGAGCCATTTTTCGACCACTTCGCGGTCTACACCAGTGAGCTTGAGCATCAGATAACCAAGGATCGCGGCCATGACCAGTTCCCAGGTCGCTTCGACCCAGAGGTGAACGACCATCCACCAGTACATCTTGTCGAGGCTGAGGTTCTCGGGGTTGATGAAAGCGAAGACCCAGAGCAGGCACAACAACCACAGCCCCATCAAAAGTACGTTGGTGATCGCGGTTTTGCGCCCGGCGAGAACCGTCATCGAGATGTTGAACAAGAAAATGACGGCTGCGACAAGAATGCCGAATTTCACCCACAAGGGCTGTTCGAGGAACTCGCGACCGCCGTGAATGCCGACAAGATAGGACCCAACCGCGCCCAGCGTGCCAACCATCAAAATGATCAATTGGAGATAGGCGAGTTTGACGGAGAACAGTTCGCGTTCCGACTCTTCGGGAACGAGGAAATAGGCCGCGCCGAAAAAGCCCAGCAACAGCCAGACGATCAGCGCGTTGGTGTGGATCATGCGGATCACGTTGAAAGGCACGATCTCGGACAGGGTGTTGGGCGAAACGTAAATCCAGCCCGCCAAAAGCCCGCCCAGCACCTGAATGCCAAACAGCGCCATGGCGCAGTAGAAATAGGCTTTCGCCACAGATTGGGATTGGTATTTCATGGGTTATTCTCCTTAGCCCGCGTCATTCGGCGGCCAGCTTGGGTGTCGGTTTGATCGGCCCAGCGCAGGAACTCAGAGAGCGCGCGCATCTCTTCCTCGGTGATCTCGAAATGTGGCATCTGGCGGCGGCCTTCGATGCCCGAAGGCTGCGCCTGCATCCATCCGTCGAGGATTTCATAGGCGGTTTCCGGGTCGTCGGCGACACCCCAGCGGGTCATCACATTGCCAATCTCAGGGGCGAAATAGGCGCCTTCGCCATGCAGCGTGTGGCAGTTGATGCAGGAATTTTTTTCCCAGACATGTTTGCCGAGCGCGACCTGTTCGGTCAGCGGCATCCCTGCGGTAGACGTTTTGACGATATGTCGGTGGCTCTGCGCGGTCAGCGCAATGAACACCACAACGAAGAAGATTGATCCTCCGTAAAAGATGTTTCGCGCCCGCGTTTTGGTCAGAATTTCAGCCATGGTGGGCCTCTCTTTGGGTCACTTGATGACCAGAGAGGTAACCGTCCTGAAATGTACGAAGTTTGCGCTGGCGCAACGTTTCGATACATTCAGCTCTTTAGATTGATCGGTGAAAGGACGCGCCATGCCTCTGACATCCCCGCTCAATGCCGATCTGACCCTGAATGAGCTTATGGAAACATGGCCCGCGACGATTCAGGTTTTCTTACGCCACAAAATGCTCTGTGTTGGCTGTCTCGTCACACCCTTTCACACAGTTGAAGACGCCTGTGCAGAATACCATCTCGATCAGCACGCCTTTGTCGCGGAATTGCATGAGGCGGTTATGTCGGCACCCCACCCCGGCACATCAACACAAGGCGGTGGGGATCGGTCACGGTGATCCGCTTGCGGCGACTTGACACCAACCCCTGTTTTTCCCAGGCACTCAACAAACGCGATACTGTATGTAATGTGGTGGCAGTCATTTCCGAGAGGTCCTGACGGGTGATCGGAAAGTCGATCTCGATGCCGCCTTCAACCTTGCGACCAGTCTGGTTGATCAACCGCAAAAGCGCATTGGCAACACGTTGCTCGACCTGTTGCGTCGCCATCTCAACAATGCGGTTGTTCATTTCGCCAAGGCGCTGTCCCAGCGTCTTGTAAGTCTCGGTGGCGAAACCGTCGTAACGCGCAACGAAATCGTCCCAAACCCGCATGGGCCAACTCAAGATGATCGCTTCAGACGCCGTCACAGAGGTCGCTGGATAGGTGTCACGTCCAATCGCTTTGGCGATGCCAAACAATTGGCCAGACGGAATGTGGAGAGCGATGACCTGCTCTCCGGTCGCGGTGATCCGCATCACCCGAATATAGCCGTCCAGCAACATATAGAAACGCTCCGCCGGGGCACCTTCTTCAAAGACCGCAACGCCCTCGCCGAGGCGGCGGACGCTTGCCATGTCCAGAATCTCACGAATCTGCCGCTTTTCCAACTTTGAGAAGGGCGGCACATGACTGAGCAGGCTCTCATCAAGGCGCGGCAATGTTTTGGCTGTGTCAGACATTGTTCTTTCTAAACACGTTAGAGCGCGGCGTCCAATAGATGCGTATCGCCCGAGAGAAACGATGAGAAGTTTGTGCCACCGCAAACTTCGTCTTGGAGGCGGGTCTATAAATAAGCCGAAAACAAATCAACCGAAAGGAAAGACAATGTTTCGTTCCCTGATTTCTGGACTGGCTCTCGCCGCGTTGCTCGGCGGTGCCGCCAGTGCGGAGGTGTTCGAGGTGCATATGCTCAACAAGAGCGACAATGGCACAATGGTTTTCGAACCCGACCTCGTGCAGATCGCGCCCGGTGATACCGTCAAATTCATTCCGACGGACAAAGCCCATAACGCCGAAAGCGTCGATGGTATGATCCCTGCCGGAGCCGAGGCCTTCAAAGGTAAGATCAACCAGGAACTCGACGTGACCTTCGATGCCGAAGGTGTCTATGCCGTCAAATGCAATCCGCATTTCGCAATGGGCATGGTGATGACGATCAAAGTCGGCGATGCCGCCGCCCCAGATGATTTCCTTGCCGGGCGTTTGCCGAAAAAGGCCAAGGAACGCTTTGAGACACAACTCGGCAAACTCTGAACAGTGCCGTGAACAAAATTAAGACCCAACGCACAAGACACAACAATCCATAAAAATCTTGGAGGGTCTCATGACCACTTATATCAACCCCGGCCTCGTGAAAACCAATCGTCGCAATGTGCTGCGCGGCTCTCTTCTTGCCGGTGCCGCGGCCGCTGTTGGCGGTGCCGCACTGGCGACACCGGTGCGCAAATCCGCGCCTCTGGCCGCCCCACGCGCCGCCGCGCCTCGGTTCATTCAGGCCGAAGCTCAGGCTCAGGCCGTCGCGCCGAAAGTGGACCTGTCGGGCTACACCCGCGTGAAACAAGACCTTGTCGCGCCGCCCTTTGCCCCGGTCCACGAACAGGTGGCAACCGGCGGCCCCAAAATCGTCGAAATCACCATGGATACAAAAGAGGTGCTGTTGACGGTGGATGAGGACACGGGTGCCGAAATTTGGGCGCTCACCTACAACGGTTCCGTCCCCGGTCCGCTGGTCATCGTGCATGAGGGTGATTATGTCGAACTGACCCTGCGCAACCCCGTGGATTCGATGATGGAACATAACATCGACTTTCACGCCTCCACAGGCGCCTTGGGCGGCGGCGGGCTGACCCATGTCTTCCCCGGCGAGGAAACCGTGTTGCGTTGGAAAGCCACTAAACCGGGCGTATTCACCTATCACTGCGCACCGGGCGGGGCGATGATCCCCTATCACGTCACCCATGGGATGAACGGTGCGGTGATGGTGTTGCCGCGAGATGGGTTGAAAGACCGCGATGGCAACGCGCTCACATACGACCGCATCGCCTATATCGGCGAACAGGATTTCTACCTGCCACTCGACGAAAATGGCGCGTACAAAACATATGAGACGGCTGGCGAAGACTACGCCGACAGCATTGATGCCATGCGCACACTCACCCCGACCCATTCCGTGTTTAATGGCTCTGTCGGCGCGCTGACAGGTGAGAACGCACTGAAGGCCAAGGTCGGTGAAACGGTCTTGATGATCCACAATCAGGCCAACCGCGACACCCGTCCACACCTCATTGGCGGCCATGGCAACTATGTCTGGGAAGCCGGATCCTTCTCTGACGCCCCGCAAACAGGTCTCGAAAGCTGGTTCATCCGGGGCGGCTCAGCCGGAGCCGCGCTCTATACGTTCGAACAGCCGGGGGTTTACGCCTATGTGAACCACAACCTCATCGAGGCGGCTCTTCTTGGTGCCACCGCGCATTTCGTCGTCGAAGGCGAATGGAACAACGCCCTGATGGAACAAGTCGTCGCTCCGAAGAGTATTGAAACTTAAGGGGGACCAAACCTATGACCGTTTCCGTATCTCATGTGATCTTTTCGTCCCTTCTGAAGATCGTGGCAGGTATGGCAACGGTCACGCTCGTCGGGGGCGCGTGGTGGATGCTGCGCGGCCCCGACTTGTCCTATGTGCCCGAGATGGCCGAACATGCGGTCGTGCTGTCCGACGATCACAAGATTTTCGTTCAGAAATTCGAAGTGACTGTGGCCGAATGGAACCAGTGTCACGCCGATGGCGCCTGTGATCTGGAACTGCGCGCCCCTGCACACGAAGACCCCGCGTTCCTTCCGGCCACCGGGCTGAATTTCGTAGACGTCAACCAGTACCTGGACTGGATCAACCGCCATTCGCGTCATCCCTTCAGACTGCCGACGGCAGAGGAATGGGATTTCATGGCCAAAGATGTTTTGCCCGAGGAACCAGATCCGATTTTCACAGATCCCGCATTGAGCTGGGCTTCCAGCTATCTGATCGAGGGCCTCGCGCCGCGGCGTCTGGTGCGACAAGGCAGTTTTTCCGTCAGCCCCGAGGGCATTGTCGATCTTGATGGCTCCGTGTGGGAATGGACCGAAGATTGTTTTGCCGGTGACGGTGGAGGCTCCATCGACCGCGATCGTTGCCCGGCCTTTTTTGCCGGCGGCGAACATGTTGCCGCGATCCCGTTTCTGGTCCGCGACCCGGCCCGCGGCGGCTGCGCTGTCGGCAGCCCGCCTGCCCATCTCGGACTGCGATTGGTGACAAACAAGAAAATAAAGGGCGGTCGTGTGTGACGCGGTAAGAAATAGGTCCGGTTGACCGACAAACGGCTTACCATACGCGTTGATCTACGCCAAAAGGCGGCTTCTGGTTTCAACGAGTTGCGCAATCCGAAGTCAATGCTCTGATAAGGCGTATTCAGGCGTATCTCGCGTTACCCCCGATCAGGATGCATTCCTACTCAGGCGACCTAAAAAGCGTCGTCACGACCGCGACCAGCGTGTTCACAATACCGGGGCTGCGGTTGACAGCTCCGCTATGTCCTTCCAAGGTCAAACCACCGCGCAGGCCGTCGAGACGTTTGCCTTTGCCTTTCCCCTTCCTCTCGGTCCAATATTCCCAAAGCTGTTTTCGATGAAACGTGAAACCAACGCCCCGATGCTACCGTTGTTGCCAACGATTTCGAAGAGTTGACCAAACAATTGACCGTTTTGCGTGAAGACATTGCCGAAGGGTTTGATGACGCACAAAATATGTCGAACGCACAGGTCACAACACAAATGAGTAAGCATTTTTACGGGACTGCACTATCATGACGCCACAAAGATCGATAAGGAATCCAGATGCCCGATGATCCCTACAAAGTGTTAGGTCTCACCAAGTCGGCAACCGCAGATGAGATCAAAAAAGCCTATCGCAAACTGGTGCGCACCAGCCACCCTGATCTGCACCCGGATGATCCCGCTGCGGAAGATCGGTTTAAAGCGATTGGGGCGGCTTATGATCTTTTGAAAAAGCCCGAAACCCGTGCCCGCTATGATGCGGGCGAGATTGATGCACAGGGGGCGGAGCGGCCCCCGCGCCAATATTACCGCGATTTTGCGGACACCTCCGACAATGCCTATCGGCAACGTAGCGGCTTTGGTGCGGACACCGACCCGGCCGATATTTTCGCCGAAATATTGCGTAACCGTGCACGGCAATCCGGCGGCGGCGGGTTTGGCGCTCAAGGGGCCTCTGTGCGTGGCGCTGACCTGCGGTATAGTCTTGAAGTGCCGTTTCTGGAGGCCGTGCTGGGCACCAAAACGAGGATCACCCTGCCGGACGGTCAGGCCCTTTCGGTGAGTATTCCCAAAGGCACGGCGGATGGCCAAACCCTACGTCTGCGCGGGAAAGGCGCGCCCGGATTTGGGCAAGGCCCCGCCGGAGATGCGTTGATCACCGTGTCCGTGCGCCCACATCCGGTGTTTCACCGTGACGGAGATGACATCCTTCTGACGCTGCCGATCACCATTGAAGAGGCCATTTTGGGCGGCAAAGTCAGCACGCCGACGATCCACGGACCCGTGGATTTGACCATCCCTCCCGGTAGCAGTTCGGGGCGCATTCTGCGGCTGAGAGGCCGTGGCGTTGAACGCGCCGGGGCCAAAGAAAAAGGCGATCAAAAGGTCGAGCTTAAAATCGTCGTCCCGCCCGAGGTCGATGCCGATTTGCGGGACTTTCTGGCGGCACGGCGCGGCGAAAACACCTTTGATCCTCGGATTGATCTGATGAAGGGGGCCACTCATGATTGAACATTTTTCTGAAGAGGAGGTGATCACCACAATCACCCGATTGAGCCGGGACCAACTTGTCCGCTTCATCGAGGCCGAGTTTGTGCGACCGGATCGGAGTGAGACGGGCTATGTGTTTCGGCGCATCGACATCGCCCGGTTGGAATTGCTGTGCGATCTGTCGTTTGATTTGGATCTGGATGAGACGGCTCTGGGCGTGGTGATTTCGCTGATTGATCAACTCCATACCGCTCACCAAGAACGCCTTGCCATTGAACGCGCCATTCAGGCGCTGCCGGCGGATGTACATGCGCGGATTTTGGAGAGCTTGAACGCGTCATAAGGCCCTTACAGAAGAATTTGCGGCTCCCGTAGGCCTTTCACACCCGCGTCACAGGCGTAAACCACCCCTTGCGCCGCATCCGGCGTCGGGATGTCTTCGCGCGCGGTGGTCACAAACAGCGTGGTCAAATCCGCGCCGCCAAAGGCCGGACAGGAGCTATGCACCCCACCAACCGATATGGCGCGATCAAACGAGCCATCCGGTAAATACCGCGCCACGCGGCCCGCGCCCCATTGCGCATTCCAAATCCCGCCCGCGGCATCCACCACCGCGCCATCGGGGTTCAATCCCGCGGCGCGCAGGTCAAGAAACACCTCAGATGCGCCTATGGGCCAGCCTGAGGCATCGAGCGCCTGACGGTTGATCTGTCCGGTCTTGGTACAGGCGAAATAGGCGATGCGCCCATCGGGAGCGAAACAGATGGCATTGGGGATGGTCAGCCCGTCAAACAACCGCACAGTCTCGCCTTTGTAATAGCGATAAATCGCCCCCAGACCGGGCTCGGCGCGCTTGCCCATAGTGCCAATCCAAAACCCGCCCTGCCGATCGGCGCGGCCATCGTTCGATCGCATTTCGGAACGATCCGCCTCCAAAGGCGCAACCAAATCGCGCCGTCCGGTTTCAATATCAAACCGCCAAAGACCCGTCTCGGAGGCCAACAAAAGCGTATCGTGATCGACCAAACCCGCCGCCGAATGATGCTCGTCAAACTGCCACATCCGCGTGGTCTCGCCCTGACGTGACAACAGGCGGCATGCGATGATGTCGAACCAAAAAAGCTCTTGGCGCAGCGGGTGCCACAGTGGCCCTTCGCCCAAAACACAAGGGCGGGGATCAAAAACCTGCGTGCTCATGGCCTGAACACCGCGTCATAGGCGGCGACAATGATGCGCGCCTTACCACGGACCGCATCGACACTGTCGCCCGGTTTGTAAATCGCGGACCCGATGCCAAAGCCATCGACACGGGCCGCTGCCCATGCGGCAAAATTATCTGGACCGGCCCCGCCGACGCAAAGCACTTCGGTGCCCGCGGGCAAGACGGCGCGGATCGCTTTCAATCCCTCAGGCCCCAAAAGCGCGCCCGGGAAAAGTTTCAATCCATCCGCTCCGGCTTGGAGTGCCGCAAAGCATTCGGATGGGGTCATCACGCCGGGATAGGACAACATCCCGGCGGCTTTCGTCGCTTGGATCACCTCGGGGTCCATGTTGGGCGAGACCACAAGCTGCGCGCCGATGGTTTTGAGCTGCGCCACTTGCGCGGTCTCAAGCACGGTCCCCGCGCCGATCACCGCCCGTGCGCCGCAGACCTTGACCATATCGGCAATCGAGGCAAACGGGTTCGGCGAATTGAGCGGCACTTCGATTTTGGTGATGCCCTCAGCGATCAGAGCTTCGGCGATGGGCACAGCGTCTTCGGGGGTGATGCCGCGCAAAATGGCGATGATGTTGCGTGTCATGGGGTGTCCTTAAAGCTCATATATATGCGGGTAGGCGGCGCGCAATCCGCGCAGGGCGAGATCGCGCCCGTCCTCAATGTGCGGCGAGGGACCGAGTTCGGACAGCGCGCGCGCGTAAAGCGTGGTCAAAGCACCAGCGCCAATCAAAGCCACCTTTTGCCCGCTCCAAAAATCGCGTGTCGCGGCCAGTTCGATGCCAATCAAAAGCCCGGACAGCCGTGCGCGCAGCGTCGTGGGGGGCGTGGCATTCACAAGGCTCTCGGCGCGCAGAGCAAACAGCGTGGCAAAGGCAGTCCCCCCTGCGTCCAAAGCGTGGCGCACGCCGTGAATAAACGCGGCTTCATCGAGCGTATCCCCGGCAATGTCGCGGCCAACACTGTGCCGCAACACGGAGTGTTCGGACAACAGCGCAAACATCTCTCCCGTCATCACCGTGCGAAAGCGGCTCACAGTTCCCTGCGCCAATGACACCCATTTGCTATGGGTGCCGGGCAGGCAGAGGGTGCCGTCAAATTCGGGATGAAGGGCCGCGAACCCGGCGATTTGGGTCTCTTCGCCACGCATCACATCCGCAGGGGTGGCTTGGGACAGGCCGGGAAGGATACGCACAGTGATCAAGGGCGATGTGACCAAAGGGGTGACGCCCCCGGCCCCGAGCGCGCTCAAGGTGACCGGGACCGACACATACTGCGCCTCGGCCCAGCCTTGCCGCGCCCCCGCCATGCCACAGATCAGCACAGGGGTCACACGCGCAGGGTCAAGCAGCCCGTCGCAAAGGCCCAAGAGTACCGGCTCAAACTGGTCCGGCGTCAACCGCCCCATGCCTTGATCCGAACTCCGCTCGATCCTCACCTGACCTTGGGCGTCTATCGCCCAAAGCCTCAGGTTCGAGGTGCCCCAATCGACGGCAATCCAGTCTGCAAATGGCCTCACCCGATCAAATCTCCCGGCAAGACGGCCTCTGGGATGTTTTGGTAGCTGACTGGACGTAGGAAGCGGCGGATCGCCAGGGTGCCGACAGAGGTTGCGCCAAAATTGGTCGAAGCCGGATAAGGCCCGCCATGCACCATCGCGTCACAGACTTCGACCCCGGTTGGAAAGCCATTGGCAAGGATGCGCCCGGCTTTGCGTTCGAGGATCGGCAGGAGGCTCTGTGCCAAGTCGGCGTCATCCGCATCCATGTGCAGCGTGCAGGTCAACTGACCCTGTAGCGATTTGGCCACCGCACGCATTTCCTCCACATCCGTCACCCGAACAATCAACCCGAGCGGCCCAAACACCTCTTCGCCCAAAGCCTCATTGGTCAGCCATTCGGCTCCGGTTGTGGCAAAGAGATAGGGGGTGGCGTTGCGCAGGTCGCAGGTTGAGGTCAACACTTCTTGGACACCGCTTGTGGCGGCGATTTTGTCACGGCCAGCGCGGTAGGCTGTGGCGATGCCATCGGTGAGCATGACTTGCGCGCCGGTGGCAGACAGGGCTTTGACCGCGGCGTTCATGTATGTGTCGGCGTCAGGGCCGTCGATGACGACGGAAATCCCCGGATTGGTGCAAAACTGCCCGGCACCCATGGTCAGCGATCCGGCCCAGCCTGTGCCAATATCTGCCGCGCGTGCGGACATCGCAGCGGGCAAAAGGAACATCGGATTGACCGAGCCCAATTCGCCAAAGAACGGGATCGGTTCTGGACGTTGGGCGCAGAGATCAAACAAGGCCCGGCCGCCACCCAAGGAGCCGGTAAAGCCCACGGCGCGGACAAGGGGATGCTGCACAAGCGCCACCCCGACATCGCGCGAACCGCCTTGCACCAGCGAGAACACACCGGGATGCACACCGCATGTTTGGATCGCGGCATGGATCG
This sequence comes from Roseobacter sp. TSBP12, assembly GCF_009129705.1. Classification (NCBI taxonomy): domain Bacteria; kingdom Pseudomonadati; phylum Pseudomonadota; class Alphaproteobacteria; order Rhodobacterales; family Roseobacteraceae; genus Roseobacter; species Roseobacter sp. TSBP12. Next base: position 109,692 of record NZ_PYIB01000026.1, on the reverse strand, counting down.
CCTCGGCGATGATTTCGCCGGTGCCGGGATGGGCGTCGTGGCCCTTGACCACAACCGGACAGCCTGCCGCCAGCGCCGAGGCGGTGTCACCGCCTGCGGTCGAAAAGGCCAGCGGGAAATTCGACGCGCCAAACACAGCCACAGGGCCGATCGGGCGCTGCATCATTCGAATGTCGGGGCGTGGAAGCGGCTGACGATCCGGCAGGGCTACGTCATGACGACGGTCCAAATACTCGGCCTTGAGGATATGCGTTGCAAACAAACGCAACTGGCCAGTGGTGCGGCCACGTTCGCCCTGAAGGCGACCTTCGGGCAGGCCGGATTCTTGCGATCCGATCTCGGTGATCGCCTCGGCGCGGGCTTCGATCTCGTCGGCGATGGTGTTTAAAAACGCTGCGCGCTCTTCGCGGGAGCTGTAGCCAAAGGACCAAAACGCCTCTTCGGCGGCCTGCACAGCACGGTCCACCACATCAGGTGTGCCATGTGAAAAAAGATGCGACGGACCGTGAGCCGGGGCGGAGGCGAACGTGTCTTCGCTCGCAACCCAGTCGCCCGCGATCAGGTGTTTGCCGTGTGGTGTGAAGGTCATGGGAGGATGTCCTATCTTATTTGCCCCATTTCAGGGCGATAACGTCAAGGTCACGCGACAGCTGCAACAGCCGATCTTTGGTGCGTGCGCTCATCGGTTGCAACGGGGCGCGGACATAATCGCTTTCGATCACGCCGCCCTCCATCATTACGGTTTTCGCAGCGCGGAGGCCACATTGGCGGTTCTCGTGGTTGATCAACGGCAGGCACAGACGCCATTGTTCCAAAGCTGCGTCGATGTTGCCGGCGCGGTAGTCGATCAGGATGGGGCGGATTTTTTCCGGCTGAAGCGCGGAGGTCATCGTCCCGGTACAACCTGCATCCAAATCGGCCAAAAGCGTGACGGCCTCTTCGCCATCAAACGGACCAACGATGTGATCGCCACCGGCCTCGATGAGAGCGGCGAGTTTATCGGCGGCAAAGGGGGTTTCCATCTTGAAATAAGACACGTTTTCGATCTCTTGTGCCATTCGAACCAAGAATGGCACAGACAATGTCACGCCAGACAAGGGCGCGTCTTGCACCATGATCGGGATATTCACCGCGTCGGAGACGGCTTTGAATTGGCCAAAAATGGCGTGTTCGGGCGGGACAAGACCGACGCCATGATAGGGCGGCATCATCATCAACATCGCGGCGCCCATGGCCTGCGCTTCGCGCGCACGCGCGACAACAATCTCATTGGCGAAATGCGAAATGGTCACGATCACCGGAACGCGGCCCGCGACATGTTCCAAACTCACACGGGTCAAAAGCGCACGCTCCTCGTCGGACAACAGGAATTGTTCGGAGTAATTGGCCAGGATACAGATCGCATCGACGCCTTGGTCGATCATACAATCCAACACGCGTTTCATGCCCTCAGAGTCGACTTGACCATCGGCAAAAAACGGCGTGGGGGCAACGGGAAGGATGCCGGTTAAGTGGTGTTTCATAGCGGGAAATCTTTCGTGTCAGTCGTGAAAAGGGTCAACGGCAACCCGGCGACCAAGGGCCAGCGCGTCCGAGACATGCACCATCGGACGCAGGTCCATGTCGATGCCGCCACACGCGATCAAAGCGGCCATATTGGCGTAAAGGCGCGGGTATTCGCCGGAGAGCGGATTGTTGTCGACAAGCGCATCCTCGCGGCCATCAACCATGATCCGCGCGCCGCCATCCAAAAGTGTCAGGGTGCCCTGATCAGTCACCGCCTCGATGGTCCATATTTGATCCCCCTCTTGGCGCCAATCAAACGTGGCACTGACCTCGGCACCCCGGGGATGATAAAACGCCAGATTGGCGGCAATCGGGGTTTGACGGTTTTCGGGCACCATCAGTGTGGCGTCACGCAGGTGGATGTCCACGGGCAAGATTTCGGTCACGATGGACAGCGCATTGATGCCCGGATCAAACACGCCCATGCCGCCCGGCTCCCAAATCCAATCTTGGTTCGGGTGCCAACGGCGCACGTCTTCTTTCCATGTTACTTTCAGGCTTAAAAGCGTTTTGTCCGCCAGCCATGCTTTGGCCACAGCCACCTTATCGGCCTCACGCGAGTGCCATGTGGCATAGAGCGAAAGGCCGTTGTCTTGTGCCAGTTTGGTCAAGGCATGGCATTCGGCCAAGGTCGCGCCGGGGGGCTTTTCCAACATCACATGACGACCGGCCTTGAGTGCTTTGGCGGCGTATTCAAACCGTGGCACGGGAGGCAGGCACAGGGACACCATGGCGATGTCCGGGTGCGTGTTCAGGAGCGTGTCAAAATCGGTGTAGCTGTCTATGCCGTCAAGGGTGCCATGACGGGATAACGTGGCCGCCAGTTCCCATTGATCCGAGGCCGCAATAGAGGGGACATGTTGGTCCACCGCGATCTTTCCGATCCCTACAAGTGCTAGTTTCATCAATGCGAATCCTTTCCAACAGCGGAACCGCGACAGCCCTTGAGGAAGTCCAGATCGGCACCGGTGTCCGCACCCTCAACGTGGTGTTGGTGCAACCAGGCATAGCCACTGTCGGCTCGCTCATGCTGGGGTGACCAGTTTGCGAGCCGTTCGGCCAACTCCGCATCCGAAATGTCCAAATGCAACCGGCGATTGGCCACGTCCAACTCGATCATATCGCCATTTTGTACCACGGCGAGCGGGCCACCAGCGGCAGCTTCGGGTGAGGTGTGCAACACGACGGTGCCATAGGCCGTGCCCGACATCCGTGCGTCAGAGATGCGCACCATATCCGTGATGCCCTTTCTCAGGATCTTCGGCGGTAGGCCCATGTTGCCAACCTCGGCCATGCCCGGATAGCCTTTGGGACCACAGTTTTTCATCACCATGATACAGGTCTCGTCAATGTCGAGATCGGGGTCTTCGATCTTGGCTTTATAGTCGTCGATGTCTTCGAATACGACCGCGCGGCCTTTGTGTTGCAACAAAGCGGGAGTGGCGGCGGAGGGTTTGAGGACCGCGCCTTTCGGGGCCAAATTGCCTTTGACCACGACGATGCCACCCGATTGCGTGAGCGCCTTATCGGTCGGCAGGATCACGTCCTCATTGTGGTTCACGACGTCTTTGACCTCGTCCCACATCGACTGACCGGACACGGTGATCGCGTCTTTATGGAGCAATCCGCCCTCGCCCAAACGTTTGAGCACCACAGGCAGACCACCAGCATAAAAGAACTCTTCCATCAGGTATTTGCCCGAGGGCATCAGGTTCACAATCGTCGGCACATCCCGGCCACACCGATCCCAATCCTCAAGCGTCAGATCAATGCCTGCACGGCCCGCCATCGCCAACAAATGGATCACTGCGTTGGTCGATCCGCCGATTGCGGCATTGGTACGGATGGCGTTTTCAAACGCCTCTTTGGTCATCACGTCGGAAGGTTTCAAATCGTCTTTGACCATCTGAACGATGCGCCGCCCGGAGAGCTGCGCCATAACGCGGCGGCGGCTGTCCACCGCAGGGATCGCGGCGTTGCCCGACAAAGCCATGCCCAAGGCTTCGGCCATTGACGCCATGGTGGATGCCGTGCCCATGGTGTTACAGGTGCCGGTGGAGCGCGACATCGAGGCCTCGGCTTCCAAGAACTCGTCCTGTGTCATCTCGCCCGCTTTTACCGCCTCGGAGAATTTCCAAAGATGTGTGCCCGACCCGACCCGTTCGTTGCGGTAATAACCATTGAGCATCGGCCCGCCCGTGACCACGATGGCGGGTAAATCGACAGAGGCCGCAGCCATCATCAACGACGGTGTGGTCTTGTCACAGCCGACCAAAAGCACACAGCCGTCCATCGGTTGTCCGCGAATGGTTTCCTCCACCGCCAAAGCGGCCAGATTGCGAAACATCATTGCGGTCGGGCGAAAGGTATTCTCGGAAGCGGAGAACACGGGGACTTCGACCGGGAAACCTCCGGCCTCCCAAATGCCTGCCTTCACCTTCTCGGCCAGTTCCTTCATGTGGATGCCGTTGCAAGGCGACAGCTCGGACCATGTGTTGAGGATGCCGATGATCGGGCGCCCATCGAACAGGTCATGCGGGTAGCCTTGGTTTTTCATCCAGCCGCGATGGTAAATCGTGTCGCGGGAATTGCCGCCGTACCACTCTTGGCTTCTGAGTCTGCGCGGCCATTTTGCAGGAGTAAATGCCATGGGATGGCTCCTTTCCGTCAGGCCTCAGCCTTGTTTGTTTTTGTTGTAAACGTCGAAGAACACGGCCGCGAGCAGCACCAAGCCTTTGATCACCTGTTGGTAATCAATGCCGATGCCCATGATCGACATGCCGTTGTTCATCACGCCCATGATAAAGGCGCCGACCACGGCCCCGATGATTTTGCCCGAACCACCCGACATCGACGCGCCGCCAATGAACACCGCCGCGATGACATCGAGTTCGAGTGAAAACCCTGCCTTGGGCGTCGCCGTGTTCAACCGCGCGGCAAAGACCAACCCGGCCAAAGCGGCCAAAACCCCCATGTTCACAAAGGCCAAAAAGGTCAGGCGTTCGGTTTTGATGCCCGATAGTTTCGCGGCTTTTTCATTGCCGCCCAACGCATAGATGCGGCGACCAATGACGGTGCGTTCGGTGACGAAAGCGTAGATCATGATCAACACGCCCATGGTCACCACCACATTGGGCAGGCCGCGGAAGGTCGAGAGTTTGAACATCAAGAACACGATCGCCGCGCTGACGATCAATGTGCGGGTCCAGAACAGCCCTGCAGGTTCGCTCTCAATGCCATAGTCCATATCGCGTTTGCGCGCCTGCAAACCCATGCGGATGACAGCGGCTGCGGCGGCAAGGCCGAGCGCGAAGGAGAGCACATTGAATTTGCGCGCGTCAAAAAGCATCGCCAGACCTTCGCCCCAGCTTGCCGGGAAAAGCTCCGGCACGAAGCCGGTTGAGATGATTTGAAAGCTCTTGGGGAAGGGGCCAACCGATTGGCCTTCAAGCAGCCATAGAGACAACCCACGAAACACCAACATGCCCGCCAGGGTCACGATGAAGGACGGGATGCGCCAATAGGCCACGAAATAGCCCTGCGCACCGCCAATTGCAGCCCCCGCGATCAAACAGATCGGCACAGTGACCGCCACAGGCATATTGTAGTGAACGATCAACACGGCGGCCAAAGCGCCGACAAATCCCATCACTGAGCCGACGGACAGGTCGATATGACCTGCGACAATGACGATGAGCATCCCCAGCGCCATGATGATCACATAGCTGTTTTGCAAAAACAGATTGGTGATGTTCACCGGGCGCATCAACGTGCCGCCAGTGACGATTTGAAAAAACACCATGATGGCAATCAGTGCAAACAACAGACCGAAATCGCGCATATGGGCGGCCAAATGTGCCTTGATCCCTTTGGTTTGAGTGTCCATTTCCACGGTCCCTTATTCGTTGACGATGAGCGACATGATGCGCTCCTGGTTGGCCTCATCGGCGGAAAGTTCGCCGACAAAAGCCCCTTCGTTCATGACGTAAATGCGATCACTCATGCCTAAGAGTTCCGGCATTTCGGACGAGATCATCACGACCCCTTTGCCCTGTGCCGAAAGCTCGTTGATGATCGCGTAGATTTCATATTTCGCCCCCACGTCGATGCCGCGGGTCGGTTCATCGAGGATCAAAACCTCGGGCGAGGTGTTCAGCCATTTGGCCAAAACCACCTTTTGCTGATTGCCGCCAGACAGGTTGCCGACCTTTTGAAACACCGAAGGCGTACGGGTGCGCAGCGCCTCGCGGTAGTCTTCGGCCACTTTGGTCTCTGCATTGGCGTTCAAAACTCCGCCTTTGGACACGCCTTCCAGATTGGCCAAAGTGGTGTTGAACCGAATGGTTTCGTCCAGGATCAACCCAAGGCTTTTGCGGTCCTCGGTGACATAGGCCAAGCCCGCCTTGATCGCGCGATCGACGCGAGAGACGTCGGCCTCTTTGCCATGCAATTTGACCGTGCCGGTGATGCCCCGCCCATAGGAACGGCCAAAAATCGACATTGCCAATTCGGTCCGCCCCGACCCCATCAGCCCGGCGATGCCGACGACTTCGCCGGCGCGGACATTGAACGCGATGTCTTTGATCACCTGACGCTCAGAATGTTCGGGGTGCCAGACGTTCCAGTCCTCAACCTCCATCAACATTTCGCCCGCCCGGCGGGTGCGTGCCGGATAGCGGTCGGACATGTCGCGCCCCACCATGTCGCGCACGATCTGATCTTCGGACAGGCCCGCCTTGGCGTCCAATGTTGAGACCGACCGACCATCGCGTATCACGGTCACCGTGTCGGCGACATAACGGACCTCGCCCAGCTTGTGCGAGATGATGATGCAGGTGACGCCCTGTGCCTTAAGCTCCAACATCAGGTCCAAAAGTTTGCGCGAGTCGCCCTCTTGCAGCGCCGCTGTCGGCTCGTCGAGGATCAAAAGTTTCACATCCTTGGAGAGCGCCTTGGCGATCTCGACAAGTTGCTGTTTGCCGACACCAAGGCTGTCGATCAGCGTGGTCGGGCTTTCTTTAAGGCCGACTTTTTTCAAAAGCGCGCTGGTGCGCTGGTTGGCCTCATGCCAATTGATCACACCAGCTTTGGCCGTCTCATTGCCGAGGAAAATATTCTCAGAAATCGACAGTTGCGGCACCAAAGCCAACTCTTGGTGAATGATGATGATGCCGCGATCTTCGCTGTCTCGGATGCCCTGAAACTGCGCCAAGCGCCCTCAAAATGAATCTCTCCGTCATAGCTGCCTGCCGGATAGACGCCGGACAGAACCTTCATCAAGGTTGATTTACCGGCGCCGTTTTCGCCGCAAATGGCGTGAATTTCGCCGCCTTTTACCGCAAGGTTCACCTGATCAAGCGCTTTCACGCCGGGGAACTCTTTGGTGATGTCTCGCATTTCGAGAAGTGTGGTCATGATGTCCCCTTTGAGCGCCGAGCGCTCCGTCCCACCTTTGTCCGCGCCCACCCCGGTGGGACAAAGGAAACGCGTCGCCCGACCCCGGAAAGGACCCGGACGACGCCGATCTCAAATCAAGTGGAGGTTACTTGATCTGATCCATGCTGTAATACCCGGAGCCGATCAGCACCTCTTCCCAATTGCTGGCGTCAACTGCGACGGGCTCCAACAGGTAGGAGGGGATGACTTTGACGCCGTTGTCGTAGGTGGTGGTGTCGTTGATTTCCGGCTCTGAGCCGCCCAGCACCGCGTTCACCATGCCCACGGTCACTTTTGCAAGCTCGCGTGTGTCTTTGAACACGGTCGAATATTGCTCACCTGCCAGGATGGATTTCACCGATGGCACTTCTGCGTCCTGACCGGACACGATCGGCATTTTCAAATCGCCGGAGCCGTACCCCACGCCTTTGAGCGAGGACAGGATGCCAATGGAAAGGCCGTCATAGGGCGACAACACGCCATGGACCTCTTTGTCGGTGTAATTGGCGGACAGGATGTTATCCATCCGGGCCTGCGCGACAGCGCCGTCCCAGCGCAGGGTGCCGACTTTGTCCATACCCATTTGGCCGGACTGTACGACGACCGTGCCATCGTCAATCAAAGGCTGTAGGATCGACATCGCGCCATTGTAAAAGAAATAGGCGTTGTTGTCGTCCGGCGAGCCGCCGAAGAGCTCGACATTATACGGCCCGTCGCCAAACCGCGCCTTCAGGCCCTCAACGATGGAGGTTGCTTGTTGCACGCCGACCTTGAAGTTGTCGAAGGTGGCATAGTAATCAAGATCGCCCGAGTCGCGGATCAAACGGTCATAGGCGATGACTTTCACGCCAGCCGCCGCCGCATTTTCCAAGGCGTTCGACAAGGTGGTGCCGTCAATTGCCGCAATCACCAACACGTCCACACCTTTGGTGATCATGTTTTCGATCTGCGCCAATTGGTTCGGAATGTCGTCTTCGGCGTATTGAAGGTCGGCGGTGTAGCCTGCCGCTTCAAGTTCCTTGACCATATTGTCCCCGTCCGCGATCCAACGCGCCGAGGATTTGGTCGGCATGGCGATGCCCACAAGCCCGTCTGCATAGCTGCCGCCGACAATGCGATTGCCGCAGTGGCTGCGGCAAGAATGGTTTTGAGTTTCATAGTTCCTCCCAATCGGACGCTCCACACGGCCTCCCCGGCCGTCTCCCACGTCCCTTTTCAGGGTTGATCCCCTGGGACGGACCCTAGGCAGGGTTCACATAACTGTAAAATTCTATTATGCGTGTTTTGCATATCATTTAAGTTATGTAAGGCGTATTCCCATGGCCCACCTGCGACAAACCAAAGCAACCCACCTTGGATTGATCCTCAAAATCGCCGAAGTGGGGCAGTTGCAAAAGGCCGCGTCTTCTATGGCGATGTCGCAACCCGCCGCCTCCCGTATCTTGGCGGATATGGAGAAAAACGTGGGTGCACCGCTGTTTAAGCGGGGACCAAAAGGCATGGAGGTCACGCCGCTTGGCATGGCCTTTGTCCGCCACGCCCGCGTGATCCTCTCGGAACTTGATGGCTTGGACAAAGATGTCCAGCGACTCAAAAACGGACAGGCGGGGGAGGTTCGGATCGGCTCGGTCACCGGGCCTGCGGTCTCGACCCTGATGCCTGCACTGGAGGCAGTGCGCGCGCGATCACCGCATATCGACGTGACCATCGAGGTCGGCCCCTCCGTCGATCTGGTGCGCGGCTTGGATGAGGGTCGATTCGATTTCATCTTTGCCCGAATCCCTGCGACGCAAGACAGCCGGGATTTTCTGGTGCACCCGGCACAGGAGGAAATTGTCCGACTGATCATCCGCGACAGCCACCCTTTGGCGGGCCGCGCCAATGTGCGACTTGAGGATTTGTACGACTATGATTGGGTCATTCAGGAACGCGGTTCTCCCATCCGTCTTGCGGTAGAAGAAGCGTTTCACAGTGCGGGCGAACCCACGCCACCACGCATTATCAACAGTTCGTCTTTATTGATCGTGTTGGCCATGCTGGACAGTTTGGACGTGATTGCACCGCAGTCCAAAGAGGTCGCGAGCTTGCTCAGCGGTCCCATATTGGGCGGGCATCTGACCACCATTGACCTTGCGGAAAAGATCACCGTTTCGCCCTATTACATCATCCGCAACCGCTTCAAGGAGCTGCCGCAGGCCGCCAAGGATTTCTACGACGAGGTGTTGTTACGCATCTGAATGCGCGGACTTTGGTGGAAAAGCGGCCAAAGGAAAAGGGCTGCCCAGATCAGACAGCCCTTCGAGATCTTCGGAGATGGGCCAGTTAGGAAAGGCCCAATCAGGGGTGTTTAACCCAAAGGACTGCCTCTAGGTCGCGGCCCCCCCGACTGTCTTGACCTCATTCTCCACTATCACTCTAGACACTGGACCACCTCCTTTCGATGAATTGCCGATAGTTGGATGGTGGCACAGATTTGGTATATGGCAAGTAAAATTATACTAAAGGTGCCGTCATCCGCCTAACAATGAGGCGGAAAGGCACAAGAGCGATTAAGGCGAGTGCAAGTTTTACACCCCAATCGGCCACTGCGAGCGACACCCAGAGCGGAACGGCAGGTCCGACCAACAAGAACGGCACAGAGTCCCACGCCCAGGAAATTTCCATGTCCGCAGTTTCACCAAAAAAAACAATGGACTGCGAAAAGGCGAGGGTGAAAAAGATCGTGGTGTCCAAAGCCGATCCGATGAAGGACGAGGCAAACGGCGCTTTCCACCAGACTCCATCCCGCAACTTATTGAAAATAAAGACATCGACAAGCTGAGCGACAAGAAAAGCGGTGGCGGAGCCCACAGCCACACGCAGCGCGACAGCGGCATAGGTATAGCCGTCGCCTTGCAACATGATTTGCGTCCCGATGAGCGAACACAGGATGCCGGTGGCGAAGCCCGCAAAAATCACCTTGCGCGCAGATTGCACGCCATAGACGCGATTGATCACGTCGGTGACGAGAAAGGCGAACGGGTAAGTGAAGGCGCCCCAGGTCAGAAGCCCATCAGCGATGAGGAATTGAACGAGGATATTGGAGGCCACAACAATGGCGGCCATGGCCAGAATGCCAGGAAGGATGCGTTTCATGTTAGATCCGTTTTTTATCGAAGGTGACGGCAACTCGGCCCCGCGACTGCGGGGCGATGGGCGCGTTTAACCCCAGTATAGCTGCAATTCAAGCGCTATTTCGGGATCAGGTAGTCGACCAATTCGGTGCGTTGGAAGAACCGGAAATTGTCGTCGGAGATCATCGTGAGGTGAATCCCCTCCGCATCGGACCAAACCGAAATGCCTTCAAGATTATCATGTGTGCCCGTCATCGTGCGCAGCAACTCAACCTCATTGGCGGGGCCATTCGGAGTCATGTCGAACCGCCGCACACGGCTTGAAAACCCGATCCCGGTGAACCACCGTTCCAAAAGATAGAGCTTCCCATCCGGGCCAAAATCCATCCCGACAGGCAGGAAATCCGTGCCACTTTGCCGTGGGATCGACCATGGCTGGTCCCAGCCTGTCCCGGCGCGATAACGATAGAGCGGAAAGGGTCGCTCCATCGCCCCGGAGCGTTCCGGTAGCGTAAAAATTGCGCCTGAGGCATCTACGGCAATGGCCTCAAGCGACGAATTGGCCTGCATCTTGGCGAAATCGGGGTGGCCCTTGAGATCCACCGTCTGACCATTTGCCAGCGACAGTTTTGCGACCCGATGTTTGCCTTCAAAGGAGACATAGGCGGTGCCGTTTGGCGCCAGGGCAAACCCTTCAGAATCGCCCTTGATCACCCCCAAAGCGGTACCATCCTTTGATTTAAGGCGTTGAATCGTATCAATCTGAGCTGCGGACACAGTGCCATTCTCCGTGCGGGTCAATGTCCCGGAAAACAGGTTTGCGCGATCTGAGAGCGCGTAAAAATGACGCCCATCTTCAGAGATGTCCAACCCTGAAAACCCACCAAAACGCTCATCAGCGGATGTCCACACAAAGCTGCCCAAGTAGCGTGCGCTTTCGGCCTGTCCTGTGAGCGGGACAAGGCTCGCGATCAGCGCGAGGAGGCTACGGCGGAGCATTGTGCAGGCAGTGTCGCGAGAGTGATTGGCGGTTTCGGTTTCGCAGGCTTGGCATTGGGGTTTGGCGGCGGCGGATTAAGGATGTTGTTCACCCAGTCCTGTGCATCGGCACAGCCATCGCCCGGCGGCGGCGGTGCTTGATCCTCACAGGATCTATCTCCGTTCGGACAGTTCAGCCGCACGTGGAAATGATAGTGGTGGCCAAACCACGGCCGAATTTTACGCAGCCACGCCCGGTCGCCCTTTTCATCCTTACACATCTGAACTTTCGCGCCCGGAAAGACAAAAATCCGCGCCACGCGAGGGTCACTTGCCGCCGCTTTCAAAACCTGGTGATGCTGCGGCGTCCAACTGTCGTTGACATAGGCACCTGCGGCGCGGCGCATCGAAATTGACGAAATGTTTTCGCGTTCCGCCACGGTCAAATCCAACCGTTTCGGCGGCAACATCCAAATGTCAGCGTCCAGCCCGATCTGGTGGCTGGCATGGCCCGAGGACATCGGTCCGCCACGCGGCTGGCTCATGTCACCCACATAAATGCCGGCCCATCCCGGCTGCATGGCCGCTTTGCGAGACAGATCTTCGAGGAAATCAATCAAAACAGGATGGCCATAATTGCGGTTGCGCGACAGGCGCATCGCTTGCCATGTCGGCCCGGTTTCGGGCAATTGCGCCGCCCCGCCGATACAGCCCTTGGCATAGCTGCCAAAGGAGGCGGGCTCTTGTCTTGAGGGGGCCGCGATTGGACCAAAGACCTCTTTGGCGGGTCTGTGATCCGACGAGGACACCGTGACCTTGTGCGCGGGCGCGCGGTCTTTTCCACCGCCCACACAGGCGACAAGCATCACACAGGCCAACAAGCCAACCCAATTACGCATCATTCTGACACCTTTGTTCCTTCTTGCGTTCCCTCAGGATGGACCCAAGCTAACAGCACAAGCCCAAGAAGGAAAAGCCCGATCAGCGGCATAATGCCGAGGCGCTGCGATCCGGTGAGATCAGACATCACTGCGATCAAGCCAGGTGCCAGAAAAGACGTCGCTTTTCCTGACAATGCGTAAAGTCCGAACGCTTCTGTCATCCGATCCGGGTCGGCCTGACGCACCATCATCGTGCGGCTCGCCGATTGGATCACGCCCGCGACGGCACCCAAGACCGCGCCACAGATGTAAAACGCCACATCCGGCAGTTTGCTTGTGGCATCAACGGATATGAACAACACGCTGTCACGGGTGATGGTCAAAATCACCAAACAGGTCGAGACCAGCACAAGGATGCAGAAAATAATCACGGGTTTGGGGCCAAATTTTTGATCTGCAAAGCCGCCAAAATAGGTGAAAATCGCCCCGGTGAGCGCTGCCAAAATGCCGAACACGCCAATGTCCACCACGCTCCAGTTGAGCGCACCAAGGGCGTAAATTCCGCCAAAGGTGAACACACCGTTCAACGCATCGCGGTAGAACATCGACGAGATCAGATAAGAGAACAACGATTTGCGCGAGGGCAAGGACGCGAGCGTGCGACCCAGATCATGGATGCCTTTTGATACGGCGGCGGTGAGTGACAGGCCTTTTATCTTTGGCTCTTTGACCCAAAGGAAAAACGGGATCATCGAGATCACAAACCAAAGTGCCACGAATGGGCCGACAAACCGCGTGCCTTCGCGCATCTCCGGGTCAAACCCGAACAGGGGCGGGATGCCCAAAAGCGTCACACCAGAGGCATTTTCGGCAAAGAGCAACAGCATGATCACCAGTGAAATGATCCCGCCGACATAGCCCCAAGCCCAACCGTCGCCTGAGATCTTGCCAATCTCGGCGCGCGTGCCCAAAGCGGGCAACAGCGCGTTGGTGAAAATCGTGGTGAATTCGACCCCAATCAGGCCCAATCCAAAGAAAATCAGCACGAGTACCGTGGGGAAATCGCCCGGTGCCGCAAGCCAAAGCCCCGCCGCGCCAATCGCATAGAGCGCGGAGAAAAGTTTGATCCACGGCATGCGACTGCCGCTTTCATCCGCGATGGAGCCGAGCAAAGGCGCGCTGACCGCAATCAACAATCCGGTGACGGTCAAACCATAGCCCCAGATGGATTGCGCCCGTGCCTTGGCCTCCAGCGTTTCCATTCCGCCAGCGCTCAAATAGGCGATCACCTGTTCGGCAAAATAAGGCCCGAAAATAAAGCTGATGATGAGCGTGTGAAAGGGCTGCGTCGCCCAGTCATACATCATCCAGCCCCAGATACGTTTTTTGTGACTTGGTGCGCCCATGGTCCTGCCTTCTCACCTCAGTTGACGCGATAGAACAGGCAAATGCGGGCGTGCGCAACGCCTAAGGCATCAATCGCGCACAGGTGGCCATGGCCGCGTGTTGTCCGCCTCAATCCAATTTTGAACCCACTCGGGTAGGGCTGGGCTTTCGACCTCAGGCTCGATCATTGTCAAAAGGTCGCGCGGCGGTACCATTTTGCGGTTCTTGATCACAGCACCCCGGATCAGAATATGATTACAACAGTCGCCTTTTTGGTCCCACATCGACTGTTCAATATAGAGAAACCTGTCGTCAAACCCCAAAGGTTTGGTCCACATATCAACCTTTTGAAACGTCGTCACCCGCTTGCGATAGCGCACGGACGCCCCCGCCACAGCCATGCCAAATCCACCGGCTTTGGCGGCCTGTGCGGTGCCATTGCGGATCGACATCGGAATCCGGCCAAGGTCAAAGAGTGTTAAGGTTCTTCCGTTATTCAATTCAAGCCAAAGGTCGATGTCCCAAGGCAGGCAATAGTGATGCGACAGATGTGCGTCGAACAGGCCAAGTTTTGGCGTGTTGCGCACTTTGCGGGCTTGGTGGATCATGCGGACAAATGGATACATGCCCAAACCTTTCGCAGCCGCGGCAAATTCGGTCAAGCCGGGACGTTGCGGCACAGGATGCGGCATCGTCCATCTTGCACGATCGGGACGGAGACCTTAGGTGAGTGAGCGACCTTACTGATTGGACCCCTGCACATGATGTCTCTTTTCCAAATCCTTCTCATGATCCTCGGTATCGTGAAATTCGTCATGATCGTTCAGATCATCATGAGTTGGTTGATCAACTTTCAGGTGCTCAACGTGCGCCAGCCTTTGGTCTATCAAATCTGGGAAGGCCTCTCGCGCCTGCTTGAGCCAATCTATCGCCCGATCCGTAAAATCCTGCCGCCGATGAGCGGCCTGGATCTCGCCCCGCTTGTGGCCTTCATTGCCATTTATGCGCTGGAGCGGATCATCTACAACAACGCGGGCATGTTTTACTAAAGCATTTCGGGTCTAGATTTAGACACGACTTAACCCGCGAAACGCCTTAAGCCCTTGAGCCTCGCGCCCGCCCGTGCGATTCTGCCCGCAACAAAGAGCAGGATCACATGGACACCTTACAGGCGGACCCGACGCACACAGGAGCGCACGCGCTTCTCTCTTCCGTGTTTGGATTTGACGCGTTTCGCCCCGGTCAGGAAGAGATCGTTGATGCCGTCATCGCGGGGCGCAATGTCTTGGCGATCATGCCGACGGGTGGCGGCAAATCGCTGTGTTTCCAACTTCCCGCGATGGTGTGTAACGGGCTGACCGTGGTCATTTCGCCCCTGATCGCCTTGATGCGCGACCAGGTTCAGGCTCTCAAGGCGGTGGGGGTTGAGGCGGGAGCGCTCACCTCTGGCAACACCGATGAGGAGACCGATGAGGTCTTTGCCGCCCTATCCGAGAACCGTCTCAAACTCCTGTACATGGCCCCGGAACGTTTGGCCTCTGGTGGCACTTTGCCCCTGCTGCGGCGGGCCAATGTGTCGCTGATTGCGGTGGACGAGGCGCATTGTGTGTCGCAATGGGGCCATGATTTCCGCCCCGATTATTTGCGCATCGGTGATCTGCGCCGCGCGCTTGATGTGCCACTGGCCGCATTTACTGCGACCGCAGACGAAGAAACCCGGGGCGAAATCATCACCCGGCTGTTCGATGGTCAAACGCCCGAGACCTTTTTGCGTGGCTTCGATCGACCAAACATTCACCTCGCCTTCGCGGTCAAGGATCAACCTCGCCGCCAAATCCTTGGCTTTGCCTCTGCGCGCAAGGGCCAATCCGGCATCGTCTATTGCGGCACTCGCGCCAAAACTGAAAGCCTTGCCAAGGCGCTAAGCGATGCCGGTCATCTCGCGCAGGCCTATCATGGCGGCATGGAGCCGGAGCGCCGCCGCGATGTCGAACGTCAGTTTCAACAAGAGGACGAGTTGATCGTCGTCGCCACCGTCGCTTTTGGCATGGGCATCGACAAACCGGATATCCGCTGGGTTGCCCATGCCGATCTGCCGAAATCGGTCGAAAGCTATTATCAGGAAATCGGGCGTTCGGGCCGCGATGGCGCACCGGCTGAAACCCTGACGCTCTTTGGCCCCGACGACATCCGGTTTCGCCGCACCCAGATTGACGAAAGCCCGGCCCCTTCCGAACGTCGCGCCGCCGATCATGCTCGCTTGAACGCGCTTTTGGGGCTGGCAGAGGCGCAGACTTGTCGACGTCAGACCTTGCTCTCCTATTTTGGCGAGACCTCCGCGCCTTGCGGCAATTGCGACCTGTGCGACAGTCCGCCGGCGTTGTTTGATGGCACGGTCGCGGTGCGCAAGGCGCTGTCGGCCGTGTTGCGGTGTGACGAAGGCTTTGGCGCAGGGCATTTGATTGACGTGCTGACGGGCACGATGACGGATAAGGTCAGGCAATGGAACCATGACCAATTGTCGGTGTTTGGCGTGGGTAAAGAATATGACAAACGGCAATGGAATGCGGTGTTTCGGCAAATGATGGGGGCCGATCTTGTGCGGCCCAACCCGGATCGGTTCGGCGCGTTGTTCATGACCGAACCTGCGATGCCGATCCTCAAAGGCGAGGCCAGTATCACCCTGCGCCGCGATACCTTGGCGAAAGCGCACAAAGGCCCGGTGGCCAAGGCACTGGTGTCGGACGAAGACGCACCACTTTTGTCCGCGCTCAAGGCCAAACGCCGCGCCCTGGCCGAAGAGCAACGTGTACCTGCCTATGTCGTCTTTGCCGATCGCACCCTGATCGAAATGGCCGAAACCCGACCGCAGAGTCTGGACGACATGGGGCGGATTGGCGGTGTTGGCGCGAAAAAGCTTGAGCGGTACGGCGATGCGTTTCTTTCGGTCATTTTGGGCGCGCCAAGCCCCGATGTGCATCCGTCTCGGCGCAAACTTGCGAGTTCTGGCGGCGGGGATTTGTTTGATCACCTGCAAGAGATTCAACGTCAGCTCGCGCGCGGTGACTGTGGTACGCTCAAACCACTGACGCTTTCACCCGGACAGATTGCCAAAATCGTCCAATTGCGTCCGCGTGATCTTACCGCGATGGCTCGCATCATTGGCGAAAAGCCCGCTGAACGCTTTGGTCCGGCTATGTTGGATGCGATCGCGGCGGCTTAGGGGATTATTCGCCAGCCATGACGGTGTCGCCGGAGGGAACGGCGGCTGTCTCTTCCGGAAGAATCGAACAGCAACCCTTGGGAAGTTCCGTCAGAATACGATCTATAATAGACGCCTTACGCAGAGGCTTTGTCATATAATAATCCAAACCCGCCGCAAGAATGTCTTGTTCATCGCCCGCCATCGCATGCGCTGTTAGGGCCACGATTGGGACATGCGCCCCGCTGTCAATTTCAAGCGCGCGGATTTGGCGGGTGGCCTCTTTGCCATCCACCTCTGGCATGGAGATGTCCATAAAGATCAAGTCTGGCTGAAAGCCTGATACTGTTCCACCGCCTCGCGCCCGTTGTTGGCAAAGCGCAATTCGATGTCGAGGGATTTGAGCATTTTTCCGAAGACCAATTGATTGGTCTTGTTGTCCTCCGCCGCCAAAACCCGCATGCGACGACCGGCTTCGGATGTGGGGGGGCTCGATTCCTCTGGGATGAGAGACGATAAAGTGCGCCACAGGTTTGCCCGCAACAGTGGTTTTTGCAGTGTTGTGGCATCATGCCCGTCCAAAGACCCCGCCGAAACCGGCCCGGAGGTCATCAACAGGATCGGCGCAGTGACCCCGCGTATGCGCAGAGTTTTTATCAGCGTGCCGATGTCGGTGTTCGGCATATTGTTGTCGATCAAAAACACCTGCGCATCCAGTGGTGACGCCAAAAGCGCATCGGCACTTTCAAACGGCGAGACCTCAAACCCCAGCACCGTCAATTGTTTTTCCAAGATCAAGGAATTGGCGTTGATGTGATCCAAAAGCGCGGCTTTGTGCATCCACGAGGGCAGGCGCTGATCGTCGGACTGGGCAATCACGTCCATGGTGATGTGGAAGCCAAAGCAGGAGCCCACGCCCTCTTCGCTATCGACCCAAATCTCGCCGCCCATCAATTGCACAAGCTGACGGGTGATCGCGAGCCCAAGGCCGGTGCCTTCGAATTTCCGATTGCGCTCGTCTTCGACTTGATTGAATTCGCCAAAAATATGCTCGATCATGTCATGGGCAATGCCGATCCCGGTGTCCTCGACAGAGACATGGACGCGCTGACGTTTGCCGTCCTCTTCGGGTAGGCCCACCACCCGGACGATGACGTGACCCGAATGGGTGAATTTCACCGCATTGCCAACAAGATTGGTCAATACCTGACGCATCCGGCCGGGATCACCGATGAAATTGGTCGGCAAGAACATGTCATAGTCGATGATCAGATCAACTTTTTTCTGGGTAGCGTTCGGTTGCAACAGCACCAGTACATCCTGAATACAGCGTTCAAGATCAAAAGGTTCCGGGTGTAAGGAAAGTTTAGAGGCTTCGATTTTCGAATAGTCCAATACGTCGTTGATCAACCCCAAAAGCGCCTCGCCCGAGGATTTGATGGTTTCGACGTAGAGGATTTGTTCTTCGTTCAATTCGGTTTCCGCCAAGAGATCGGCCATGCCAACCATGCCGTTCATCGGCGTGCGGATTTCGTGGCTCATATTGGCCAGAAACGCGGATTTGGCGCGATTGGCGGCCTCGGCCTTGGACCGCGCCTTTTTGAGCCGCTCCTCATAGCGGATCGTCGAGGTGATGTTGAGGCCCAAGGACACCATGTCACCATCCGAAGAGCGGCGGTCGACGAGTTTGACGAATTGGTTGTTCCAAAGTCGCAGAACATGGGGTTCACGCGACGGCGCACGCCAACGCGCCATCGCCCGTTCGATAAAGGCATCGCGGGTCAGATCACCGATATCAATGATGCCCTCTTCAACCGCGAGTTTGAGAATGTCGGGATAGCTGATGCCGGGCTGGATGTCTTCGAGCCCGTCAAACACCCGAAGATAGGCGGGATTGGCGGCGATCATGATGTCAGACGGGTCAAAAACGGCAAACCCATCCTGAATGGTTTCAAGCGAATCCCAAAGGCGGCGCTCGGCGATATGGACGGCCACATTGGCTTTTTCCAAATCCTCTTTGGTGCGGATGTTCTCGCCGCGCAGCACCTCGGTCTCTTCGCGTTTGACGATGATCTCATCGGACAGATGACGGGCGTGTTGAGACAGTTTGCGATTGGCTTCGAAAAGCTCAGCCTGTTTGAGTTCCAGAAGCCGCTCAGCCGCAAGGCGTGCGCGGCGTTCCTGAGAAAACGTTTCAGACAGTGACATGTGGGACCTCTTCACACCCTGCCCGATCCTATGTGACCGGGGCTTTGCGGTAGAATGGTCCAAACAGAGTGAAAAGAGTCTTAATCAATTCGAGAAAATTGACATGAAAAGACCGCACAGAGACGCAAATCCGCGCGATCACACAAGAGATGTCATGCACTGAGGTTGGCAGATTGCCGATGGCAAGACCGTGCGATGTCGTGGCTTATCCGGGCTTGGCATGGGTGAGGGGCTTGCGCCCAGTCTCTGTCACCACCTCTTCATGACCGTTTTCGATCACCAATGTTGTCATCGGGTGGCCGTAGCCCGCGCCGGAATCAATGTCGATGCGGTTGCCAAAATGGGTGGGCTCATCCAAGGCCGTGTGCCCATGCACCACCATCATCGGCAGTGTCCCGTGATAATCAAGCCAGCCGTCGCGAATCCAGATCAGATCCTCTTCGTCTTGATCCTCAAGTGCCACACCGGGTCGAATGCCCGCATGCACAAAGAGATAATTTCCCCATTGATGGGTCAGCGGCAGGTTTTCGATAAAGTCCAAATGGGCCGCAGGGACGCCCTTATGGGCGCGCATGTGACAGAGTTCAAAGTCACCGTCTTTGGCCTCAACTCCATAAGAGGCCAGTGTCTCCACCCCACCAAGGGCCGGGTGTAGCCAGCTTTTGCCGGATTTGATCTGAGCATCATGAGCGATGCCGTGGCGCACAAAGCGGGTGAACATGCGGTCATGATTGCCGCGAATGGCCAACCATGGCTGACCCGCCGCCATCCCATCCATCAGATATTGGATCACCCCAGCACTGTCCGGGCCGCGATCGACATAATCCCCAAGGTGGATGATCTTCGCATCGGGGTCGCCCACGCGGACCTTATCCGCTTCGATCCGCTTATGGGCAGCCTTGAGCATGTCGAGTTGTCCGTGAATGTCTCCGATGGCGTAGATGCGCATGTCTCTCTCCTGTGCTGCGGCCAAAATAGAAGGGCCGCCGGAAAACTCCAGCGGCCCTTGGTGATCTTTTCGTGACTGTTGCTTTGATTACGCTTTGAAGTGCAGCGGGATCACGCGTTGGAACAATCCGGTGTCTTTCAGCGCGGCTACAGTTTCCGCTTTGATCGGCGTATCAAGGAAGGTCATCGCAATCGCATCACCACCCTCGGAGGCGCGGCCCAGCGTGAAGTTCGCGATGTTTTCGCCATGCTCGGCCAACAATGTCCCGAGTTTGCCCAACACACCCGGCACGTCTTTGTTGGTGGTGTAGAGCATGTGCTCGCCGATCTCGGAATCAATGGTGATGCCTTTGATCTGGATAAAGCGCGGTTTGCCATCGGAGAATACGGTGCCCGCGATGGTGCGATATTTCTCAACCGTTTGGATGTCGAGCTTGATGAAACCATCAAATGTCCCCGACGCATCTTGGGTGGTTTTGGAAATCTGGATGCCGCGCTCTTTGGCGATCAGCGGCGCCGACACCATGTTCACGTCCGGGTTCACTGCCTGCATGATGCCTGCGATCACGGCGGCTTCCAACGCCTTGAGGTTCATCTCAGAGGCCACGCCATCATAGGTGATGTTGATGGTTTCGATGGCTTCTTCGGTGACCTGACCGATGAAAGAGCCAAGGCTTTCGGCCAATTTGACCCACGGACCCATAACTTTAGCTTCTTCGGCGCTCATCGACGGCATGTTCAGCGCGTTTTCAACGGCACCGTCCAAGAGGTAGTTGGCCATTTGCTCGGCCACTTGCAACGCCACGTTTTCTTGGGCTTCGGTGGTGGAAGCGCCAAGGTGCGGGGTGCAGACCACGTTTGGCAAGTTGAACAGCGGGTTC
Source organism: Roseobacter sp. TSBP12 (assembly GCF_009129705.1). Classification (NCBI taxonomy): domain Bacteria; kingdom Pseudomonadati; phylum Pseudomonadota; class Alphaproteobacteria; order Rhodobacterales; family Roseobacteraceae; genus Roseobacter; species Roseobacter sp. TSBP12. The sequence goes on along the minus strand of NZ_PYIB01000026.1, from coordinate 89,093 downwards.
TCGGTGGCGGGTTCGACGGCGAAGACGTCAAAGGCGGCACCAGCAACGTGACCGGATTTCAACAACTCGGCCAAAGCCACCTCGTCAACCAAACCGCCGCGGGCACAGTTGATGATGCGCACGCCTTTTTTGGTTTTCTCAAGGTTCTCTTTCGAGAGGATGTTACGGGTGCTGTCGGTCAGCGGCACGTGCAAGGTGATGAAGTCGGCGCGTTTGAGCAACTCGTCGAGTTCGACTTTCTCAACGCCCATTTCAGCCGCACGTTCCTCGGAGAGGAAAGGATCATAAGCGACCACTTTCATCTTCAGGCCAAGCGCACGGTTGCACACGATGCCACCGATGTTGCCCGCGCCGATGACGCCAAGGGTTTTCGCGGTCAGCTCGACCCCCATGAATTTCGATTTTTCCCATTTGCCCGCGTGAGTGGAAGCGGAGGCCTCGGGCAATTGACGCGCCACGGCGAACATCATCGCAATCGCGTGTTCTGCGGTGGTGATCATGTTGCCGAACGGCGTGTTCATCACGATCACGCCTTTTTTGGACGCGGCTTCTTTGTCGACGTTATCTGTGCCGATGCCCGCACGACCGACCACTTTGAGGTTGGTGGCGTGTTCCAAAAGGGCGGCGGTCACTTTGGTCGCGGAACGGATCGCGAGACCATCGTATTTACCGATCACTTCGGCGAGCTTTTCTTTGTCTTTGCCGAGTTTGGGTTCGAAGTCTACTTCGATGCCACGGTCACGGAAGATTTGAACAGCGGTTTCAGACAGGCTGTCGGAGACGAGAACTTTGGGGGCCATGATGGGCGCTCCTGAAATATATGTGGGGATGTCGGGCGCGTTCCGCCCGACTGAATGTTTGAAAATCTGGCGCGCTTATTGCGCGTTGATGCACTCTTCAAAGGCCCATTTGAGCCAGAGCGTCAGCGCCTCGATGTCAGAGGATTCAACCGTCGCACCACACCATACGCGCAGGCCAGCCGGAGCATCGCGATACGCGCCGATGTCGTAGGCTGCGTTGTAGTCTTCGAGTTTTTTCGCCACAGCTTTTGCAAAAGCCGCCCCGTCTTTGATGCGCTCATCGGTGAATTTCAAACACACGGAGGTGTTGGACCGGGTGGTCTCATCCTCGGCCAGGTTGGCAATCCAGTCGTTGCGATCACAGAAGTCCCAAAGCACTTTTGCGTTGGTGGTGGAGCGTTCGATCAGCTTCGGCAGGCCACCGATTTTTTGTGCCCACTCAAGCGCCACAAGGTAATCTTCGACCGCAAGCATGGAGGGGGTGTTGATGGTTTCACCCTTAAAGATGCCGTCAATCAGCTTGCCGCCTTTGGTCATGCGGAAAATCTTCGGCATCGGCCATGCGGGGGTGTAGGTTTCAAGACGTTCCACAGCGCGCGGCGACAGAACGATCATCCCATGCGCGGCTTCGCCGCCCATCACCTTCTGCCAAGAGAAGGTGGTGACGTCGAGTTTGTCCCAAGGCAGGTCCATCGCGAAGGCCGCAGAGGTCGCATCACAGATGGTCAGACCGTCACGGTCCGCCGGGATTTTGTCGCCATTGGGGACGCGCACACCGGAGGTGGTGCCGTTCCATGTAAAGACAACGTCGGTGTCGAAATCAATCTCGGCGAAATCAACGATCTGACCGTAATCGGCGGTTTTGACTTCGGCGTCGATTTTGAGTTGTTTCACAACATCGGTGACCCAGCCAGCGCCAAAGGATTCCCAAGCCACCATCGTGGCTTTGCGTGCACCCAAGAGCGACCACATGGCCATCTCGACGGCGCCAGTGTCAGAGGCCGGAACGATACCGATTTTGTAATCAGCAGGAATGCCCAAAATGTCGCGGGTCGTCTCAATCGCGGCCTTCAGCTTGTCCTTGCCAACGGCGGCACGGTGCGAGCGACCCAGAGGGGCGTCGGCCAGAAGATCGAGAGAAAATGTGGGGATTTTGGCACAGGGGCCAGAGGAAAAACGCGGATTCGCAGGACGCGAGTGCGGGTGCTTAGTAGCCATTGCTGGTATCCTTACAGATAAATGCCTCTCGTTGGGGAGAGGTGTCCCGTTGATCGAACTAGAGGCTTTCCGAGCGCGCAGCAATATAGATTCGCAAAAATATGTCGCATTTTTATTCGACATATGTCGCATATGCGCTGGATCGTTTCCGATTGGAAACTTCGAGCCTCGCTTTGAAAACCGCCGAAACCCGACCTCATAGCACTGGCAACGCGACATTTCATTGCGTAAACAGGCGACAAACGGAGGTCTCCCATGTTCACCTGTATCCTGCTTACAAACCCCGCCGTGCCGGCACTCAATCTGACAACCGTCGATGCTTTGCGCTCGGCTTGGGGCGGTGGCGATCTCAAATGGCTCGCACTGGGAGAGGCTGCGGAATTCTCCGTTGAGGCGGTACCGTCGAATCAATGGGATGTCTGGGACGGGCTGCAAACGCAGGGCATCGACTTGATCGTCATTCCCACCGAAGCGCGGCGTAAGAAGATGCTTTTGGCGGATATGGACAGCACCATGATCCAACAAGAATGCATTGATGAATTGGCCGATGTTGCGGGCGTCGGCGATCACGTCAAAGCCATCACCGCCAAGGCGATGAACGGCGAGTTGGATTTTGAAGGGGCGTTGAAAGAGCGGGTCGGCTTGCTCAAAGGCTTGCCTGAATCCGTCATCCAACGGGTGATCGACGAACGCATCACCTTTATGCCCGGCGGCTGTGCGCTTTTGGCGACGATGAAACGCGATGGGGCCTATTGCGCGCTGGTCTCGGGCGGGTTCACCGCCTTTACGGGTTATGTGTCACAGACCCTTGGGTTTCATGAGAACCGCGCCAACACCTTGTTGATCGAAGACGGCAAACTCACTGGCGCGCCGGGGATGCCGATCCTTGGCCGCGAAGCCAAGGTGCAAGCGCTCAAAGACATCACCGCCCGCCTTGGCCTGGACCATGATGACGTGATGGCCGTGGGCGACGGTGCCAATGATCTGGGCATGTTGGGGCTGGCGGGGGCCGGGGTCGCGCTTCATGCTAAACCGTCTGTCGCCGCCGAATGTGATATTCGCATCAACCACGGTGATCTGAGCGCGCTGCTTTACATCCAAGGCTATGCCAGATCCGAGTTCGCCCAGGTTGAATGCCGAAATGTTTGAGGTCTCAACCGACCTTCTGTTTCTGTTGATCGCGGCGGCCTTTGCCGCAGGGTTTGTCGATAGTATCGCGGGCGGGGGTGGCTTGATCACCGTGCCCGCTTTGATGCTCGCGGGCCTGCCGCCGATCACCGCCTTGGCCACCAACAAAGTGCAGGGGCTGTTTGGCGCGGGGATGGCCGCGATCACTTACGCGCGGGCGGGACATGTGAATTTAAAACGTCAAATCGGCCCGGCGATTTTGTCCTTTGTCGGGGCGTTGATTGGCGCGCTGTTGGCAAGCTCACTGCCGACCGATGTGATCCGTCTGGGTCTGCCGATCCTGTTGATCGCTATCGCGTTGTTCTTTGCCTTCAAACCGGGATTGAGCGATGTGGACCGGACCCAGCGCATCACGCCTGTGGTCTTTGCCACAACCTTTGTACCGTTCATCGGGTTTTACGATGGCCTGCTTGGTCCCGGCACGGGCGCGTTTTTCATGCTCGGTTTTGTCGGCCTAGCAGGCTACGGCATTTTGAAAGCCACGGCCCATACCAAGCTGTTGAATTTCGCGTCAAATATTGGCGGTTTGACCGGGTTCATCCTGGTCGCCAAACCCTTTTGGATGTTGGGTTTGGCGATGGGCGCAGCGCAGATTGCCGGAGCCTATGTGGGATCAACCTTGGCCACGCGCGTGGGGGCAAAGCTGATCAAGCCGGTGTTGGTGATTGCCTCCACCGCCTTAGCGTTGAAACTCATGGCGGACTGGTTTTAAGCCGGAAAACCGGGGGCGGTTTTGATCTCGCCGGTGTTGATCCCGGCGAAGTTAGGCACATCCGGGTTCAGGCGCTTTTTCACCATTGGGTCATTGGCATCCAACGCACCTAGCTTGACCAAAAGCGCGGCAATCGCACATTCGGAGGCGCGTGTGGCCCCGTCGGCGATTTTCAATGCAATGCCCAAACCTTGCTCGGGCAGAATCGCGGTGAACACGCCCTCTGCCCCGGTCTTGATCGTGACTTTGCCCTCGGCGGCGCGCATCAATTCGGTACAGGCGCGGCCCTCGCCGGCGACCAGATCGGGATGGGTGCGCATCGCCTTGGCCAATCGAAACGCCGCGCGCTCCATCGTATCGCCCTCTTCGCGCGCCCCGGCGAAATATCCCATCGCGCGGCCTAGCCCACGCACGGTGGTGGCGAAGTTCGGCGCAGAGCAGCCATCGATGCCGTACCCCGGCGAGGTCTCGCCCGTCACGGTTTCAAACGCCTCAAGTGCCGCAACCTGCACCGGATGGGAGGGGTCAACATAGTCCGGCCCCGCACCCAAATGTTGGGTCAGGGTCAAAAATCCGCAGTGCTTGCCGGAGCAATTGTTGTGCACCTTGCATTTGCTCTCATCCGCTTTGATTTGGGCGTGAAGCGTGTCCGTGTCCCAAGGCCGTTGCGGGCCACAGATCAGGTCCTCTTGGCTCAGGCCCAGCCCATTCAGCCAGCTCAGAACCCGCGTGGTGTGGATCGGCGCGCTTGGTGCGAGGCACAGGACAGCGCGAGTTGTTCAACACTCAGACCAAAGGCATCGGCGGCACCGGATGTGACCAAAGGCAGCGCTTGGATCATCTTCACCGAGGAGCGTGGCAGGATCACCGTATCGAGATCGCCCCAACCCTCAATGACGTCGCCTTTTGCAGTGCAAATCACCGCAAACCCGTCATGTCGGCTTTCGCAAATCGGTCCACGCCAGACATCAACCATCGGATGCGTGGAGGGGCGTTTTTGATCCATTTGCTCTTTCCTTTCACGTTTCAGCGAATTTCCGCCAAGGGGCCTTTCCCAAATCAGCGGATTTACGTTACTGTGCCTTCGGAACATCGAAAAAGGTCTCATCACGCCACGAAACCGCAGCTATAGACAGCGGAGGCGTATCGAAAATGGGCCATGATAGCTAGAGGCAGCGAGATAACATGAGTTTTTCTGTGAAACAGGGCCTTCTTGCGGTGGGGTTTGCTATGGTTGCGAGCCATGCAATCGCGCAGGAAAGCACCAATCAAGTCGGCGCAAACACCGACTGGTACGTCTATGAAGAGGCCGCCCCGTCAAAGACCTGTTGGGCGGTGTCGAAACCGAAAGAAACCGTCAACACCGATAGCGCGGGCCGTTTGAAATCGGTCACCCGCAGTGAGATTCTTTTGTTCGTGACTTACGGTCCAGCCAGCGGCGTCAACGGCCAGGTGTCGTTCCTGGGCGGCTATCCTTTTGCCCCCGGCTCAGAGGTCAGCCTCGACATCGGCGGATCGGATTTCACCCTGTTCACCAAATCCGAGGATGAAACGGCCTGGGCCGTGACCCCGGAAGATGACGCAAAAATCATTGCGGCGATGAAGCGCGGCTCTGCGGCGACCCTGACCGCGCGCTCTGCCCGTGGCACGATCACCAAAGACACGTTCTCGCTATTGGGCTTTACCGCCTCTGTGGAAGAGGCCGCCAAACGCTGCGGCGGCTAATTCCGCTTTTGCCACAAACGAAAGGCCCTGCGGAAACTGCGGGGCCTTTTGCATATGGGTTTCATTGCGGGGCAGAATCCTGTATGAGCCGCGCTTATCCATCACAGAAGAGACCCCGAGCATGCAAACCCGCGCCCCGATCACGCAGGATGTTTTGACCATTCCCCGCAAGGACCCCGCCAGCGACAAGATCAATCTTGTCGGCCTGTCCCGTGAGGACCTGCGCACGGTTTTGATCGAAAACGGCACGCCTGAGAAACAGGCAAAGATGCGTGCGGGACAGATCTGGCAATGGATTTATCAATGGGGTGTGCGCGATTTTACCCAGATGACGAACTTGGGCAAAGCCTACCGCGACGAGCTCGACGCAAAGTTCGAAGCCCGCATCCCCGAGGTGGTCTCCAAGCAGGTCTCCGAGGATGGCACCCGCAAATATCTTGTGCGCATCAATGGCGGGCATGAGGTCGAGGTCGTCTACATCCCTGAAGAGGGCCGTGGCACGCTGTGTATTTCCTCGCAGGTTGGGTGCACGCTGACCTGTTCCTTCTGTCACACCGGCACGCAAAAATTGGTGCGTAATTTGACGGCGGGTGAAATCGTCGGTCAGGTGATGATGGCGCGTGACGATTTGGACGAATGGCCGGAAAAAGGCTCGCGCAAACCGGATGTACGGCTTCTGTCCAACATCGTCTTGATGGGCATGGGCGAGCCACTTTATAATTTTGAGAACGTGCGCGACGCGATGAAAATCGTGATGGATGGCGACGGTATTGCCCTTGGGCGGCGTCGGATCACGCTGTCCACCTCCGGTGTTGTGCCGGAAATTCATCGCACCGCCAAGGAGATCGGTTGTCTGTTGGCCGTGTCCTTTCATGCGACCACGGACGAGACCCGCGACATGTTGGTGCCGATCAACAAACGCTGGAACATTGAGGCGCTGTTGGATGCGCTGCGCGACTATCCGAAAGTGTCCAATTCCGAACGCATCACCTTTGAATATGTGATGCTCAAAGACGTGAATGACAGCGACGAAGACGCCTATCGTTTGATCAAGCTCCTCGAGGGAATCCCCTCAAAAGTGAACCTCATCCCGTTCAACGAATGGCCCGGCGCGCCCTACAAACGCTCGTCGAACAACCGCATCCACGCCTTTGCCAAAATCCTCCTGGCGGCGGGCTATGCCTCGCCCATTCGCACCCCGCGGGGCGAGGACATCATGGCCGCCTGTGGTCAGCTCAAATCCGCGACCGAACGCGAACGCAAATCCCGCAAGCAAATCGAGGCCGAAGCCGGAAAGTGAGCCGGTTCCAGCACGGAAACAGTGTGTTCGCGCTCGGCTCTTGAACGGTAACGCGGCTTTAACCATGTCCGGGCACAGTCCCCGGCATGGAATGGATACAGATCAGATTCGATGACAACCTTGGCACCCGCGTTCACCACGCGGCCCTACGTGCCGGTCAACCCATGGGCGCGCATATTCGCGACGTGTTAGACGTTGCGGTGCGCCCCGGCGAAGGGGCATTCGGCTACAAAGGCCCCAAACACCCCCATGCGCTTCAGGCCTATTTGGCTCATGATTTCGCCTATGCCTCTGGCTGGGACGATCTTCAGGAGGTGCTGCGCGCCAAAGGCTATGAATTGGCCGAACGCGGGGGTGGATTGATCCTGCAAACCACCGAAGGCGAACGGCTGTGCAAGGCCTCTCAAATTGGCCAACCTTATTCTGCCTGATGAAACGATTTGGCGCGCCCTTTGCCGGGCACGCGCATACGCACTTGGCTCAACACTCTCTGGGTCAGGCCACCCTGCCCTTTTAACGCGCATGCCGCGAGGAGGTTCCAAAATGGAACAAATCACCCTTTTGCTGTCTGAATCGACGGTTGAAATGCTACATCTTTTGGCCCGCGAAGGCGGTCAAACCATCGGCACCGTGGTGCAGGAAATGGCCCTTGATCGCTACATGCACCGGGCGATGGACGGCGCGATGGATGGCGTTCGGTTTTCCGACAGCGCGACAGAGTATCTTTTGGACGCCGAAATCTCCGTCGCCCAAAAAACCTGAATTCAGCGCCCGTCGATATGATCGCGCGCGCCCTCCATGGGCCACGCATCAATCGCGGCCACGGCCTCTTCTGCGGTTTCGACGAATTTGAACAAATCGAGGTCGGACCGGGCAATCGTTCCGGCCTCGGCCAAGGCCTCCCAGTTGATAATCTTTTCCCAAAAGGCCCGACCAAACAACAAGAACGGCACCCGGCTCATCCGCCCGGTTTGAATAAGCGTCAGGCTTTCAAACATCTCGTCCAGCGTCCCAAACCCGCCCGGAAACACCGCAATCGCTTTTGCGCGCATCAGGAAATGCATTTTGCGGATCGCGAAATAGTGGAAATTGAAACACAGCTCCGGCGTAACATATTCGTTTGGCGCTTGTTCATGCGGGAGCACAACGTTGAGACCGATTGACACCCCGCCCGCGTCCTTGGCACCGCGATTGCCCGCTTCCATCACCCCCGGCCCGCCGCCGGTCACGATCACATTATGGCGATGCCCGTTCACCTTGGCGCGCTCGGTCATCATTCGGGCGAAACTGCGCGCCTCGGCGTAGTATTTCGTCAGCTCGGCCAAGGTTTTGGTCCGGGCCCTGTCCTTTTTGGCAGGCTCGGGAATGCGCGCACCGCCGAACAGCACAATCGTGCTTTCGACGCCATATTCGGCCATCATCAATTCAGGTTTAAGCAGTTCCAACTGAAGCCGCACCGGACGCAATTCATCACGGCACATGAACGTGCCATCGGTAAACGCCAAGGCATAAGACGGCGAACGGGTTTGCGGCGTATCGGGAATATGCCGTGCCGTCTCCATATCCATATGGCTGTCGCGCAACGGATGGCGGCGCGTGGAGGGGGCTTGGGGATGGTCGGTCATGATGTGCAGTGCCTCACAAGTGTTTTGCTTTGCCGCGCTTTGCTGTCGTTCGCGTTGCGCGGGGGGTCTGGACCGACTATAGCCTCTGCCAACAGATATTCCATGTTGATCCGGGAGACCCACATGTCCAATGCACTGCTCGAAGCCGCCATCGAAGCCGCCTGGGAGGCGCGCGACACGATCACCCCCGCCACCACGGGCGAAACCCGCGAGGCGATCGAAGAGACGTTGAACGCGCTCGACAGCGGCACATTGCGCGTGGCTGAAAAGCGCGAGAATGGCGATTGGCACGTCAATCAATGGGCGAAAAAGGCCGTTTTGCTTGGCTTTCGCATCAAGGACATGGAAGAGCACGCTGGCGGCCCGCAAGGCTCTGGTTGGTGGGATAAGGTCGACAGCAAATTCAAAGGCTGGGGCGACAATCAATGGAAAGCCGCCGGGTTCCGCGCCGTGCCGAACGCCGTTGTCCGTAAATCTGCCTATATCGCGCCGGGCGTGGTGTTGATGCCGTCTTTCGTCAACCTCGGCGCGCATGTCGGCGAAGGCACGATGGTTGACACATGGGCCACCGTTGGCTCCTGTGCGCAGATCGGCAAACACGTCCACCTCTCCGGCGGTGTCGGCATTGGCGGCGTTTTGGAGCCGATGCAGGCTGGTCCGACCATCATCGAAGACAATTGTTTCATCGGTGCGCGTTCTGAAGTCGTCGAAGGCGTGATCGTGCGTGAAGGCTCGGTCTTGGGCATGGGCGTTTTTATCGGCCAATCGACCAAAATCCTCGACCGCGACACCGGCGAAGTCTTCTACGGCGAAGTGCCCCCCTATTCCGTCGTCGTCGCGGGTTCCATGCCGTCGAAAAACGGTGTGCACCTCTATTGCGCGGTCATCGTCAAACGTGTGGATGAGAAAACGCGTTCGAAAACCGGGATCAACGAGTTGCTTCGCGACTGATCTATCCTATATCTATTGAGAGCGGGCGCGCGGAGGGCAACCTTTGCGCGCCCTTTTCATTGCCAAATGTCAGTAAATGTGGAGTGTCTTATGGGACTTGGACTTATCGCGTCTATCATCATCGGCGGCATTGCGGGCTGGATTGCAAGCAACCTGATGAAAGCCAACACAGGCCTTCTGATGAACATCGTGTTGGGGATTGTTGGCGCCTTTGTGTTGAACCTGATCCTGTCGCTTTTGGGGATTTATGCCGCAAATGCTTGGCTGCCGCAGCTCGTCGTGAGCGTTCTTGGCGCAAGCCTTTTGATTTGGGTGGCGCGCCAGGTGCGCTGAGCCGCCTGTCATGATCCCGCCTTTGTTTGGCGGGATCACCGCTTGTCAATCCGCTGAGGCTTGACTTTCCCCCGTCGGCTCAGCAAACGGATGGCATGACAAAAGAACCAAAAATCAGCCGCCAAAAGGTCTACACCCTGCTGGTCGAAGTGGGTCGCAAAGACGGCGACGGGTTGCCCAAAGGGGCCACTGGCGGCGCGCTTATGATCTATGCGTCCGGTGTGGACGAAGCCGAGGCGGTGCGTGAAAGCGTTGCGATCCTGAAACAGGCCGACCTCGCGCCGCTTGATGTGACGGGCTATGGCACGTTGGAGGAGCGGCTGGCCGAGGGCCACGACATTTCAGACGACGAACGAGAGCTGATGCAGCGGGCCTTGGATGAGAATTCGGTCATCGTGGCGCAACTGACGCCGTTTTTTGAAGGCGATGACGGCGTGAGGCACTAAGCCATGGCGGACCGCCTCGTCCAACTTGTGATTTCAAAACAAGATTTCGAGGATGTCTCTGACTGTCTTGCCGACATGTCGTCCCGCGATTGGTGGCAAGTGCCCTGTGGCAGTGAGGACGGGCGGGTAACGGTTTTTATTGCCCTGCACAAAGCGGATGCCCAAGAGGTTGTCGACCGTCTGGCCGAGACATTGGACGGTCGCACAGGCTGGCGGCTCTATGCCTTGGCTACGGAATCCAGCCTGCCTGAAAACACCGATGAGGACGAACAGGAACGGATCGCCCAAAAGGAAACAGCGGCGACACGCGAAGACATTTACGCCGATATTCGTGCCGATGCCGCGCTGACCAAAGACTATTTGATCATGTCCGCCCTTGCGACCTGTGTTGCGGCAATTGGGCTCAGATCTGGTCAAGTTGCAGTGGTTATCGGCGCTATGGTGATCGCCCCGCTTTTGGGTCCGATCATCGCCTTTGCCTTTGGCACGGCGCTTGGGAACCTCGCCTTGTTGAAACTCTCGGCGCGCTCTTTGGGCGCTGGGATTTTAGTGTCGGTCCTGGTCGGCGCGGTGATCGGGCAGATGTTTCCTCCGTCTCAGGACACGGGCCTTTTGGATTACTCCGGCGTCCTGTCGCTTCAGACCGTGATCTTGCCCTTGGCCTCAGGGGCGGCAGCCGCGCTTATGGTTGCCTCTGGTAGCACCTCCGCTTTGATTGGCGTCATGGTGGCCGCCGCGCTTTTGCCACCGCTGGCGGGGTTCGGTCTTTTGATCGGGGGGCAAAACTGGGACATGGCCGTACGCGCCCTGGCAAGCGTGGCCGTCAACATCGTCGCCATCAACCTCGCCGCACAGGTGGTTTTTGTCCTCAAAGGCATCCGCCCAAGACGGTGGAAAAGCAAAGCCCACGCCACATCTGTGCGCGTGAGCCTTGCCATCTCTGTTGGGCTGGTCCTGTTGGTGACGCTCGCCTTATGGGGCTTTGGGCATCCCGATTTTTGGCACAATTAAGGCGGTTCGGGTCTATTTCGACCCAAACCACTTGCGATAAATCGCATCATACGTGCCATTTTCCCGCAGTTCCAAAAGGCTCTGATTGATTGGCTCGGCCAGCGCAGACCCCGACGGCAGCGCAATCCCATAGTTTTCTGGCACAAAGACCTGCCCAATGAGCCGCGCTTTGCCCCGACCCTTTTGGGTCACATAATACGCAAGGATTGGAGCGTCATAAACCACCGCGTCAATCTCGCCCTGTTCGAACGCCTCAATCAACGCCGCAGGATCATGATAAGGCACGAAGCTCAGATCACGCCGAGAGAGGAACTCCGCAGCCGTCGAGCGCTCAACCGTCCCGATGGTTTTGCCATAGAGATCGTTAAGCCCGTTCACATTGGCTTGGATCGCATCCACTGTCAGTGCGGCGGTGATGCGCGCAACAAAAACGGACACCAAAAACAGAGACGAAATCACCAGAAAGACGCCAAACAGACGGCCCATGGGCGAGCGTGGTTGCCGCTCCTCAAACCCACCATTGACGACAAGGTTCAAGGCCCACCAAAAGGCCGGGAACATCGCTTGGCTGGCGGGCATGTCGAAATACTCTTGATGCCGCTTTTCAAAATGCCACATCAACATGCCGCCCCCGAGCAAAAGCGCGAAAGCCCCCGCCAAAGCGATCAAAAGATCTTTTGAGAGGATAACGGCCCAAATGGAACTGCTTTCATTGCCCAGCGGGGTCATGATTTGCAGACCGGCCTGAAAGATCGGTTGGGAAAAATCCATGACCGACTCGCGGCTTGCGGTGATCGAAATATTGGCGATAGCGGCGTCTGCCGTGTTATCCTCAATCGCGCCAAGCATCTCTGTAAAGCTGTCCACCCTCTCGATGGCATAGCTCCAGCCAAGTTCAGTGGCCAATGCGTCCCAAAGCTCCATGGAAAAGCCGGTGTCACGCCCGGCCTCGACCATAGAAAATGGCACGCGCGAGACGGTCATAATTTTAAGGTCTTGTGCCCAGCCCGACATGGGACTGAACAACAGCAAAAGAAACGCCCAAAGGCGGAAAATGTGATTCATAGCATCACCCCCATCCAGATCGCATATGGCATAAGCTTGGCCCCGCTTTCAATCGCGGATCACAGATAGCGATCGGAAAGAAGCGCAAGGGCTTCATGGCGCAACAGGGATGCGGGGTCATGACCGCATCGTTTTGGGATCTGTATCGCGTTGAGATGCGACAGCCGGGTTGGCGCTGGTTGGTGTGGGTCATGGTTCAGGGCCAGGGGCATGACGCGAATGCCGGCGACGTGGTAGGCCTGAAAATCAGCAAGCACGAGGTTGTAGCGTTTCGACACCAATCCGGCCGAAGAGGTCGTGACCGGAAGGAAAGGCGCGATGTGCATCGCTTTGATCGACACGTCTTCGACGCCAAAGAGATAAGCGGTATCGACCCCTTCCGTCAGGATTTCGCAGCGTTGCGAGACGTCGAGGGTTTGGAGCAGGTTTTGAAAGGGTCGGCGCAGGCGGACCAACCCCATGCGTCCGATGTTTGGCAATGTGGTTTCGATCAGGGCCACCAAAGGCGACAGGCCGCCCGAATGGGTGGAAATGAGTGTCCCCGGTGTGAGCGTTTCGATCAAACGGGGCCCGTGCTCGGTATCGACCAGTGCTTTAGCGGCGATACCTTCGGAATAGCCTAGAGGTTCAACATGATCGGAAAAGGCAAAACAGGTCACATCGGAGGTCAGGGACGGTCTGTCGACGGCAAACAATATCCGCGCAAGGTCGTCTTCGTGTAGGGGCACAGGACGGTCGGTGGAGGATTTGGATGTTATGGCGCCAGTCTCAAGATTCTCGGCACCAATCCACGCGCTGTTGGTTTGACAACACCAACTGTAGGTGATGCGAATGGGGGTCTCTTTGCTCCATGCGGATAGATCAAGAGAGAGAACGGAGAGGGTTTGACCCTGTTCGACGGCCACCCAAAGCCGACCATTGGGACCCATCACCATATGAAAACTGCGTCTGAGTTCGGCGTGACGTTCAAAGTCGATCAGATCAAGTGGCTGGCAAAATTGGTCCGGGATCGCAGTCTCAAGGATCACACTGCCGCTGTGCAAGACACGGCGGCCCACGGGCCCACGCGCGGCACCTTGCTGCAATCCAAGTGAGTTGTAAACCGGGTGGCACTTCGTTGCCACTGCCCCAAGCCACGCCATATGATGCCCGCCCCCTCATGACCATGACCTTGTTCAAAGGTCATAATCTGCACAGTGCCGATGACGCAGATCCAACATTTGGGAAACCACACGGAAAACCGCGTTTTATTGACTTGTTAATGGGTGACAGAACCGTTCGGGTTTACCCGCAACTGGGTCTGACGTCTGCCTCACCTTTGTTTTGATCATACTCAAACATGCAATTCGGATTTAGTTAACACTTTTCCGCCCGCTCAAGAATGGCGGTGTGATCTGTTACAACCGCGCAACAATCTTCGGATTGCCCCGCGCGGGCGGGGCGGGTAACTCTTGAGGCCATATTTGGGGACCAAAGGAGACCGCAATGGCGCTCGATACACCGCTCGATCCCGTTCAACTGACAGCCGACTTGATCCGCTGTCCAAGTGTCACACCAGACGAGGCTGGTGCGCTGGCCCTTTTGGAACGCGTGTTAACGAAAGCCGGTTTTGTCTGCGTTCGGGTCGATCGCAATGGCACGCCAAACCTGTTTGCCCGTTGGGGCAAAAAGGCCGCGGCGCGCAGCTTGGGCTTTAATGGCCATACGGATGTTGTCCCCGTCGGCGATCTTGCGGCTTGGACCCATGACCCATTTGGCGGCGAGATCGCAGATGGTCTGCTGTGGGGGCGTGGGGCCACCGATATGAAATCCGGCGTGGCGGCTTTTGTTGCCGCCGCTTGCGACTATGCGACCCAAACCCAGCCGAAAGATGATGCCATCATCATCACCATCACGGGCGATGAAGAGGGCGACGCCACGGATGGCACCATCGCTCTGCTCGATTGGATGGCGCAAAACGGCGAGGCGATGAGTGATTGCCTTGTTGGCGAACCGACCTGTCCGAACACCATGGGCGAGATGATGAAAATCGGACGACGTGGCTCTCTCACCGCCTATTTCACCGCGCGCGGCATTCAGGGTCATGTCGCCTACCCGCATCAGACCCACAATCCGGTCCCGGTTTTGGCGCGGCTGATGGCCGATCTCTCGGCACATACGCTGGATCAGGGCACGGCGCATTTCGACCCAAGCAACCTAGAAGTCACAACCTTTGACACTGGGAATCCGGCAACCAACGTGGTTCCGGCACTCTGTCAGGCCACCGTCAACATCCGCTTTAATGACGCTCACTCAGGCGCGTCTCTGTCTGAGTGGCTGCGCGCCAAAGCCGCGCGCATGGCCAAGGAAACCGGGATCGAAATCGAGGTGCGGTTTTCCATTTCGGGCGAAAGTTTCCTGACACCTCCCGGTGCTTTCGTGAACTTGGTGGCCAGGTCGGTTGAGACGGTCACAGGCCTGCGCCCGGAACTCTCAACCACGGGCGGCACGTCGGATGCGCGGTTTGTCAAAAACCACTGCCCTGTGGTCGAATTTGGCCTCGTCGGCAAGACCATGCATAAAGTCGACGAACAGGTGCCAGTCTCGCAAATCGAAGACCTGAAAAGGGTCTATTCCCGCCTGATTGGGGACTATTTCGCATGAGCATCACCATTTGCAAAACCGATGACATCAAGGCCTGTTTGGCGTTGAGACTGGTGGTTTTTGTTGAGGAACAAAACGTCCCACTTGAAGAAGAAATCGACACATTCGACGATGAGGCGACGCATTTCCTCGCCCAAGACGAGGCGGGTGCCGCCGTGGGCACCGCACGCATCATCGAAGCTGGTGAAATCGGCAAAATAGGCCGGGTTTGTGTCGAAAAATCGCAAAGAGGCGCGGGGCTTGGGGCGGCTCTGATCGAGACGTGTTTGGCCGATCTAAAGACCCGCCCTCATATCAAAACCGCGAAACTCGGCGCGCAAAATCACGCCATCGGGTTTTATGAACGGTTCGGTTTCCGCGTGATTGGCGACGAATATATGGACGGTGGCATCCCACATCACGACATGGTCCTCGCCCTGTGAGGCCACATCTGGTCCTTATGGTTAAGGAACCGCATCCCGGTCGGGTCAAAACCCGGCTGGGCCGTGACATCGGCATGGTGCGCGCGGCATGGTGGTTTCGTCACCAAGCGCTTGGGACCATCCGACGCCTGCGCGATCCTCGTTGGGATATTGTGTTGGCTGTCTCGCCAGATCACGAAGGTCTTTTAAGTCGGGTTTGGCCCGATGATCTTATCAAAATGCCACAAGGTCATGGTGACCTTGGTGCCCGTATGGCGCGCGTGATGCGGGCCTGCGCTCCGCATCCAACCTGTGTCATTGGTGCCGATATTCCGGGTCTTCAAAAAGCCCACATTCGACAGGCTTTTACAGGATTAGGGTCACATTCTGCCGTGATCGGCCCTGCCGCAGATGGGGGATATTGGCTCATCGGGCTGCGTCACCCGGCGCAGCAACCCGCAGGCTTCTTAACCTCAGTGCGCTGGTCCACGCGCTGGGCGCGAGAGGACACACTTGCTTCGGCAAAACAGATGAGTTGGGCCAAGTTAGAGACGCTTTCAGATGTTGATGACCTCTCTGATCTGCGCCGACTGAATGAGCGCGACTGACCGCCCATGATGATTTCATCACATCCGCTGCTTTGTCAGTGGTGAGGCGCAGCGGGCCGTGGTAGATTCGCCCTATGAACAAGATCCCCACCAAAGACGAAATCCTCCAATGGATTTCCGATCACCCGACTGAGAGCGCAAAACGCGATATTGCCAAGGCTTTTGGCATCAAAGGTGCTGCGCGGATTGACCTGAAACGTATCCTCAAAGAACTTGAGGCGGAGGGTCACCTGCAAAAGCGGCACAAGACCTATCGCGACCCGGATAAACTTCCCCCGGTGTCGGTTTTGTCCGTGTTTGCCCCCGATGCTCAGGGCGATTTGTTTGCGCGCCCGCTGGAATGGACCGGCGAAGGTCCCGAGCCCCGGATTTTGATGGTACTGCGTGAAAGCGATGCCGCCTTGGGCGAGGGCGAGCGGATTTTGGCCAAGCTGCAAGAGGTAAAAGGCGAGGATCACCAATATGAGGCCCGCCTGATCCGTAAAATAGGCTCTAATCCACGCAAAATCTTGGGTATCTATCGCAAAGATGCCGAAGGTGGGCGGGTTGTGCCGATCGACAAAGGCAACGACAAAGACTTTCTGGTCCGGTCGGGCAATGACTATGGCGCGCAGGACGGTGAATTGGTTGAGGCCGAGCAAGCCGGGTCAAAGGGCCGTATGGGCCTGCCTCTGGCGCGCATCATCACCCGTCTGGGCGACCCGAGTGCGCCCAAGGCCGTGTCGCTGATCGCGATCCACCAACATGGCATTCCCGATGATTTCCCCGATGATGTGATCGCCGAGGCCGATGCCGCCAAACCAGCGGGTCTCAAGGGCCGCGAGGACCTGCGCGATCTGCCTCTGGTGACCATTGATCCGGCCGATGCGCGCGACCGTGATGATGCGATTTGGGCCGAATTCGACCCTGATCCAGCCAATAAGGGCGGGTTTATCCTTTGGGTGGCGATTGCCGATGTGGCGCATTATGTGACACCCGGTTCCGCGCTTGATCGCGAGGCGTGGAAACGTGGCAACTCGACCTATTTCCCGGATCGGGTTGTGCCGATGTTGCCGGATCGCCTGTCCGGCGATCTGTGTTCGCTGCACGAAGGCGTGCCGCGTGCCTGTTTGGCCGTGCGGATGGTGATTGATTCCGAAGGCAAAAAGAAATCGCATCGCTTCATGCGCGGTCTGATGAAATCGGCCGCCGCCTTGAATTACGCCGAAGTGCAAGCGGCCCGCGATGGGCAACCCAATGAGGCCTGTGCCCCGTTGATGGACACGGTGATCGGGCCGATTTACGAGGCTTACGAGGCCCTCAAACGCGCCCGCCATGACCGTCAGCCGCTGGATTTGGATCTGCCTGAACGCAAAATCGTTTTGAGCGAAGATGGGCGTGTCGCCTCTGTTGCTCTGGCCGAGCGGTTTGATGCGCATCGGCTGATCGAGGAGTTCATGGTGCTGGCCAATGTCTCCGCCGCCGAAGAACTGTTTCATCGCAACCGACCGCTGCTCTACCGTGTGCATGAAGAACCCTCGGGCGAGAAACTTGACGCGCTGCGCGAAGTGGCACAGGCCTCGGGCTTTACTCTGGCAAAGGGACAGGTGATCCACACCTCGCATCTGAACAGGCTTCTGGCTCAGGCCGAAGGCACGGAGCAGGACGAATTGATCAACATTTCGACCCTGCGCTCGATGACCCAAGCCTATTACCACCCGGAGAATTACGGCCATTTCGGTCTCGCCCTGCGCTCATACGCGCATTTCACCTCGCCGATCCGCCGTTATGCCGATCTTGTCGTCCATCGCGGTCTGATTTCAGCCCATGGTTGGGGCAAGGACGGCTTGTCTGCCGATGAGATTGAGCGTTTGGAGGTGACGGCCAAACATATCTCCGAAACCGAACGTCGCTCGATGACGGCGGAGCGCGACACGAATGACCGCTATCTGGCCTCCTATCTGAGCGAACGCATTGGCAATGAGATGACCGGGCATATTTCGGGCATCCAAAAATTTGGCGCTTTCATCAAACTGGATGAAACCGGCGCCGATGGCCTTGTGCCGGTGCGCACGATGGGCGCAGAGTTTTTCCATTACGACCCAGACGAGCAAACGCTGATGGGGGCTGACACCGGCATGAAGATTTCGATTGGTCAAAAGGTCGTTGTGCGTATTGCCGAGGCTGTGCCTGTGACCGGCGGGTTGGAGTTGGAATTGCTGTCAATTGACGGGGCGTTGATGCCGCGCGGACCGCGCCGGGCCAAAGGCCGCGTGGTGTCGCGCAAGTACAATAAAGGTAAGGCCCATAAGGAAAAGATCCGTAAGAAAGTACAGCGGCGGCGGAGCTGAACGACACGGATAGCGGATTATCGCCGCCTCTGTGTTCCCGGCTTCAACCCTGCCAAGGTTTTGGTCTACGGTCGAGTAACTGTTATTGGAGCTGTTAGAATGCGCCCTGTTTTCCTCTCTGTCTTTGGTCTGTTTTTCGGGCTTGGCCTCACCTCCGCCACCGCACAGCCTGCGGGGCACATTGCGGAATTGCCGCATCAATTTAATCGGGAGAGTGCCGTGACCTTGGTCTCATCCACCTCACAAGCCGGGCTGGACGCGTGGATCGCCGGGTTTAAGACCCGTGCCATGCGCGAAGGCATTTCTCAAACCACCTTTGATCGCGCCTTTCGCGGTGTGCGCTATAATGAAGACGTGATCGCCAAGGATCGCAAACAGTCCGAATTCACCAAACAAATCTGGGATTATCTCGACAGTGCCGCCTCCCCCACACGGGTGTCGAACGGTCAGGCGGCGATGCGCAAACATGCGGCGGTTTTGGACGGGGTCGAACGGGTGTATGGCGTCGATAAACATGTGGTTGCGGCAATCTGGGGCGTTGAGAGTGCCTATGGCGCGACCCGCGGTGACACCAATGTGATCGAAGCCATGGCGACGCTGGCCTATGACGGGCGGCGCGGTCGGTTTTTTGAAAGCCAACTTTTGGCGGCTTTGAAAATCCTTCAGTCGGGCGACACCTCGCCCCATAACATGAAGGGAAGCTGGGCCGGTGCTATGGGCCACACCCAGTTTATTCCGACCTCTTTTCTGGCCTTTGCGGTCGATGGCAACGGCGATGGAAAACGCGATATTTGGTCGAATGACCCAACCGATGCGCTGGCCTCCACGGCCGCCTACTTGGCCAAACACGGTTGGAAAAAGGGACAGCCTTGGGGCGTCGAAGTGCGACTTCCGGCTGGATTCGACTATAGTTCTGCGCGCCGCGACACCATGCGTGCGCCGTCAGATTGGGCCTCTTTAGGGGTGATGGGAATCGACGGACGGCCCGTGCCGAACTACGGCAAAGGCTCGATTCTTTTGCCTGCGGGCGCGTCAGGCGCGGCCTTTATGATCTTTGACAACTTCGCGGTGATTGAGCGCTACAACAAGGCGGATGCCTATGTGATCGGCGTTGGCCACCTCTCAGATCGACTGCGTGGTGGCCCGGCGATTCAGGCGTCTTGGCCGCGCGGCTATGCACCGTTGTCGTTTAAAGAAAAGATGCAGATGCAGCGGATTTTGAAGCGCAAAGGCTTCTTGGATGACAAGGTCGATGGCATCATTGGCCCGAACACGATCAATGCGATCCGAGCGTTTCAGAACTCGGTCGGCGTGACCCCGGATGGTTATCCGTCACAGACGCTTTTGAAACTGTTGAGATAAGAGGATTTCAGGCCAAATGGCCTGAGAATTCCGTCACCAAAGCCTGATAAATATCGCGCTTAAACGACACAATATCAGACACCAATCCGGCAGAATCGGTCCATTTCCATTGGCCAAATTCCGGGTGGTCGGTGTCGATATTGATGGCGCTCTCTGGCCCTTTGAAACGCAGCACAAACCAGAGCTGTTTCTGACCGCGATATTTGCCCTTCCAGACCTTGCCCAAAAGGTGATCCGGCAAATCATAGGTCAGCCAATCAGCGGACTGCGCGAGCACCTCGACATGATCTGACCTCACGCCAATTTCTTCCCAAAGCTCGCGTAAAGCGGCCTCTTCCGGCGTTTCACCGGCATCAATTCCGCCTTGCGGCATCTGCCAGGCACCGGGCGTGTCGATGCGCTCACCGACAAAAATCCGGCCCTCGGCGTTCAACAACATGATCCCCACGCAAGGGCGGTAGGGCAAAGTGGATCGGTCTTTGGTCATCAGGTCCTCGCAAGAAAAAAGGGGGCCACGCGGCCCCCTCTCCATAGGATCAATTGCCGATTTTCGACAGGCCTTTCAGCAGGTCGATCGCATAAGCAAGTTGGAAATCCTCATCGCGCAATTTCGCGGACTCTTCGGCGGCGGCGCGTTCTTCTTCGATCTTGCGGCGCTCATCCTCGGTGAAACTGTCGTTGTTGAGAGCCCCGCGCAAATCCGCCTCGGAACGCAACTTCGGCGCATCCGCCGTCTCGTCGGCTTCGGGCAGGCGCGGCGGCTGTGCGACGATGATGTCGGGCGAAATGCCAAGCGCCTGAATCGAGCGACCCGACGGCGTATAGTAACGCGCCGTGGTCAGGCGCATCGCGCCATCAGAGCGCAGCGGCATGACCGTTTGCACCGAGCCTTTGCCAAAGGATTTCGTCCCGACAACAACCGCGCGATGGTGATCTTGCAGAGCGCCTGAGACGATTTCAGAGGCCGAGGCCGAGCCGCCATTGATCAGCACGACAATCGGTTTGCCCTCGGCCAAATCGCCCGGACGCGCATTGACGCGTTCGCTGTCTTCGGGTGTGCGGCCACGGGTCGAGACGATTTCACCCTCTTCCAGGAACGCATCAGAGACCTTGATCGCCTGATCCAACAGCCCGCCGGGGTTGTTGCGCAAGTCGACGACGATGCCATCGACATTGGCCATGCCGCCCAGTTCTTCGACACCTTTTTTCAGGCCATCTTCGAGGTTCGGATAGGTTTGTTCGTTGAATGTGGTGACACGCAGCACGATGGTGTGATCTTCCACGCGCGAGCGCACGGCGGTCAATTTGATCGTGTCGCGGATGATGGAGATGTCGAAGGGCTCTTCAACCCCCTCGCGCACCACGGTGATGACGATCTCGGAGCCAACCGGCCCGCGCATCAATTCCACGGTTTGATCAAGGGTCATGCCCATCACGCTGCTGCCATCCACGGCGGTGATATAATCGCCGGTTTCGACACCTGCGATATCGGCGGGCGTGCCGTCCATCGGAGCGACGACTTTCACAAAGCCCTCTTCTTGCGTGACCTCAATGCCAAGTCCACCAAAGGAGCCGGAGGTTTGCACCCGCATATCGGCGGCGTCTTTTGGGGACAGATAGGAGGAATGCGGGTCAAGTGAAGAGAGCATGCCGTCAATGGCCGCCTCGATCAGCTCTTCGGAGTCAACCTCTTCGACATATTGCGCGCGGATGCGTTCAAACACGTCCCCAAAAAGATCAAGCTGCTCGTAGACGTTGCTGGACTTCTCGGCTTCTTGCGCCAAAAGCGGGCCGGCGAATTGCGTCGAGATCAATGTGCCTGCAAGGATACCGGCCACGCCCGCCATCAAATATTTCTTCATTCCTGTTCCTCTCACCCGCCCGCCATGCGGGCCCTTGATCGACTAAAGCGGTGCGTTCGCGAACCATTGTTCCGGGTTCACCGGCTTTCCGCCTTCTCTGACCTCTATATAAAGCGTCTCTGTCAGGCCTGCGCCAGTGCCTTGGGTGGCATTTTCCACAAAGGCGTCCAAATCCGGCGCGGCTCCGCCCATCAGTCCAACGGCTGTGCCAGCAGGGATCACCTCGCCAACTTCACCGTAGACCTCATCAAGCCCTGCCAAAACAAGCAATACGTCATTTCCGGGCTCAAGTATGATCACATTTCCGTAGTCCAGAAACGCGCCCCTGTAGCGAATGGTGGCGGGCCATGGCGTTGAGACCAAGGACAGCGCCCGCGTGGCCCAAAGCCAGCCCGGACGTGCCACCCCCGCCGCATCGGGTTCTTTATAGCCGCGGATGAAAACGCCACTGACCGGCATCGGCCATGTGCCCTTTGCCGCATCCAGATCGGGCAAGGGGCTGATCCCATCCACCACATCCATCACGGCAAGGCCGGAGGCAAAAGCCTCAAGTGTTTCCGAACTGTCAATCAGGGTCTTCAAACGATCGGGATCGGTGCTGAACCGACGCGGAAGGTCAGTGCGGTCCGACATCGCCTGAGACAGGTCGGTGCGCGCCTGTTGCGCCTCCTTGAGACCTCGGGCCAGGGTCTCGAGCGCCTCATCTTGCAATTCCCGCAAAATAGAGACCTCTTCGAGTTTGATCCGAAGCGCATCGGCATCCGCCTGCATCGCGGGCGTGATTGCAGAGACCAACATGCCCGCGCGCGCATGACCCAAAGGACCGGTCGGATGCACCAAGGCTTCTGGCGAGGCATCAGGTTTGAGATTGATCAAAATGCCAAGAAGTTGCGCGACTTGGCCGCTTTCATCCTGAAACTCACGGTCCAACTCATCTTCGCGCAGGGACACTTGCCGTAGCCCCGCGCGCATCGCCTCTAACCCGTCTTCATAGGCACGCACGACACGGGTCAGGGCCTTGACCCGATCCCCGGCAGATTGCGCCGCCTCCAATTCAGAATGCGCCGCATTGAACTGCGCCACAGCCCCTTCGGCCAGCGCAGCGGGGCTATCCTCCTGCGCCAGTGCGACCCCGGTCAGAAGCGCAAAACAAACTGCGACAGTGCCCAGTCTCATGTGACGATAAGACTTTCACCGGTCATTTCAGCGGGCTGATCGAGCCCCATCAATTCAAGGATCGTTGGTGCCACATCGGCCAAACGCCCGCCCGACCGCAACCGCGCGCCTTTGGGACCCCCGAACAGGATCACGGGAACCGGGTTGGTGGTGTGTGCGGTGTGAGGGCCACCCGTGATCGGATCAATCATGGTTTCACAATTGCCGTGATCCGCGATCACCAACATCGCGCCCCCGACCTTTTCAAGCTCGGCCACAACCTTGCCCAGACCGTCATCCACCGCCTCACAGGCGGCCATTGCGGCCTCCAAAATGCCCGTGTGTCCGACCATATCGGGGTTGGCAAAATTGGTGACGATCAGGTCATAGCCCTCATCAATCGCCCAGACGAATTTTTCGGCCACCTCAGGCTCGCTCATCTCGGGCTGCAAATCATAGGTCGCGACTTTTGGCGATTTCGGCATGAAGCGATCCTCGCCCTCCTCCGGCGTCTCTTTGCCGCCATTGAGGAAAAACGTCACATGCGGATATTTTTCGGTCTCGGCCAAACGGAATTGTTTCAACCCCTTCTTGGCGACCCATTCGCCCAGCGTGTTGATGATGTCACTTTTTGGATAGGCGGTGGTCATATAGGCGCCGTGGCTGGCGGAATAGTCGACCATGCCCAAGAATGCCGACAGGCGTGGGCGCGGGCCGGTGTCAAACTCGGCAAACTCCGGCTCGCCAATAGCGCGCAGGATCTCACGGGCGCGGTCGGCGCGGAAGTTGAGACAGAAAAAGCCATCGCCATCTTTGACGCCCGCGTAATCGCCAATCACTGTGGCTTTGATAAACTCATCATGCTCACCGCGCGCATAAGAGGCGGTGACAGCGCCTGCGGCCGTGGCGGCGGTTTCAACGCCTGTGCCATTGATCATCGCGAAATAGGCCTGAGACACCCGTTCCCACCGATTGTCGCGATCCATCGCGTAATAGCGGCCAATGACCGTGCCGACCGATGCCCCTTTGGGCAGGCGCGCCACTAGATCGGGGATGAATGTTGCCGAAGATTGCGGCGCAACATCGCGGCCATCGGTGATGGCATGGATGATCACCGGCACGCCATGATCGGTGATCGCCTTGGCGGCGGCCAGCGTGTGTTCGATATGGCCATGCACGCCACCGTCCGAGATCACGCCCATCAAATGCGCGGTGCCGCCAGCGGCTTTGACCTTTTCGGCAAAGGCGACGATTTCGGCGTTTTGAAAGAAAGAGCCATCTTCGATGGCCAAATCAATCTGGCCCAGATCCATCGCCACAACCCGGCCCGCGCCGATGTTGGTGTGACCGACCTCGGAGTTGCCCATTTGCCCGCTCGGCAGGCCCACATCCGGTCCAAATGTGATCAACGTGTCATGCGGACACTCTGCCATCAGCCGATCAAAGGTTGGGGTTTTGGCCAAAACGGGGGCGTTTGCCTCGGGTGTTGGGCCAATCCCCCAGCCATCGAGAATACAAAGAACGACGGGTTTCGGTGTGGCCATGACGGGCTTCCTTCTAAACAGAGCAAAGCAGTTGCACCCTATCTAACGTGCCATCACCGCTTGTTGAACCACCAAGGGCTTCATTGCAGCAAAAATACTTGGATCATTCGCGATGATAGGGCGATCCGGCGAGAATAGAGGCGGCACGGTAAAGTTGTTCGGTGAGCATGGCGCGGACCAGCATATGCGGCCAGACCATTTTGCCCAAAGAGATCGAAAACTCCGCCTGCGCGCGCAGCGATGGGTCAATCCCGTCGGCTCCGCCAATGACAAAGGCCACATCAGAGCGCCCGGCATCGCGCCAGTTCGCTAATTTATCTGCAAACTCAGGAGAGGAGAGCAGTTTGCCACGCTCATCCATGGTCACGATCACCGCGCCTTTCGGCAAGGCCCGCTCCAAAAGCACGGCTTCCGCTTTCATACCGCCGCCCTTTTTGTCCTCAACCTCTGATAGGGTCAAAGGTCCAAGGCCAAGCGCGCGCCCGGTGCGGTCGAACCGGGTGGTGTAATCTGCAATCAACGCCGCTTCAGGACCGGCACGCAGCCGGCCCACGGCATTGATGTGAACTTTCATCAGCTCTCGATCGGCTTGGACGTCGACGCAGCGCGGGAGTCTTCTGCCGACATCCACATTTTTTCGAGCTGGTAGAACTCACGGACTTCGGGACGGAAAATGTGAACAATCACATCGCCCGCATCAATCAAAACCCAATCGCCCTGATCTTTGCCTTCGATGCGCGAAAACACTTCGTGTTCCATTTTCAGGGCCGCGGAGAGTTTTTCGGCGGTGGCAGAGACCTGACGGGTCGAGCGACCGGAACAGATCACCATATAATCCGCCATCTCAGACTTGCCCTGCAAGCTGATGGTGACGATGTCTTCGGCTTTGTCTTGGTCAAGAAAGTCGGTGATGAAATTCAACAATTTCTGGCCACCAAATTTTTCAGAGGCTGCGCCTGTCATGGGCATCTCCGAATGTGCAGCGTCAAGGGCTGCGGTCTGAGGTAGAGACAGGACATAGTCCTCCTATCAAAGCGCGCCGTCATGCCCCGGCGCTGGGCATATAGTCAATATAGCATCAGTAGAGGTAAATCTCAATGTACCCTGCGCGTCGATCAATCAACCCCCTTTGTGACAAGCTGAGAGCCCTCCAACACCCGCACTTCGCGTTGTGGGAAGGGGATGGAAATGCCATTGGCTTTGAACGCATCCCAGAGCGAAAGATAGACATCGCCGCGCACATTGGTCAGCCCGCCCGTCGGTCCGTGATCCAAAACCTCAGGATGTAATCCACCGAGTTGTCTCCAAAACCAACGATATGACAGACGGGCGGTTTGGTGGTCAGGACCCGTTTGACGGCTTTGGCGGCCTCAATCGCGATTTGCCGGACTTGGTGCGGATCATCGCCGTAGGCGGTGCCAAAATAGATGTCCAAACGGACAAAATCGTTTGTATGTGACCAGTTGACCACCTGCCCGGTGATCAGATCTTCGTTGGGGATCAAAAACTCCTTGCCATCGCGGGTGGTGATCGAGGCATAGCGCGCGCCCAGCGTGTTGATCCACCCAAAGGTATCGCCCAGCGAAATCACGTCGCCGGGTTTGATGGATTTGTCCAAAAGGATGATCACGCCGGACACGAGGTTTGACACAACTTTCTGCAAGCCAAAACCAAGTCCCACACCAATTGCCCCGGACAAGACCGCGAGCCCGGTCAGATCAAAACCGACCGCTTTCAACCCGACGAAAAACGCGGCGCCATAGAGAGCCACCTGAACGCCTTTGATGATCAATTCGCGCATCGAGGGTGAAATGTCTTCGTTGCGCCGAATGCGGGTCGAGGTTTGGCGTGCGGTGATGCGGGCAAAGGAGACCAAAAGACCCGTCACCACCAAGGCCTTCAACAGCGAGAGGGCGGAGAGGCGAAAATCGCCAAACTCCACCGCGATGCTGTCTAAAAACGATGCCGCCCAGTCCAACCCACCAAAGAAATAGAGCGTCACATAGGCCCATAGCCCCCAGCGTACCGTGCGACGCAAGGATCGGTTGCGGACCAGTTGCACCACAAATTCCACCGCGAACCACGCCGAGACGACCCGCGCGATGATGGCGACCAAATAGGAGCGCGAGGGCCATGTGATTTGGTGCATCACAAGGTAGACGGCCCAGAGGAGCAGCGCCCAAACCAACAAGGGCAGCCGCTTTTCCACCGCCAAAAGCAGCCGCAATTGCCATTTTGGCCGACCTTCCAAGCTGCGCATCCAATTGCGCATCCGGGCGCTGAGAATTCGCCCGATCAAGATCGCGCCAGCGAGCGTCATAAGGGTGATGCCGATCTGATAAAGGTTCCACCGTCTGAGCAGGCCTTGGAGAAACCCCAGGATATCGTCACCGGTTTGGTTCAAAAGCTCTGTGATCTGGGTCGGTTCCACGCGCGGTCCTTTGGTGTTTGCGCCAGCTTGGCACGGCAAAGCGCCAGCGTGCAAGCGCAGCGCACCCGCAACGCGTCAACTCCCTTGCGGGACTCAATGCCAATCTATATGTGAACCGCATGGAACGTATGTTTGAAATCGCTGATCGGGCCTGGTTGCCCTGGCGCTTCTTCGGAGCGATGTGCTCAGTCCTTGCCCGACTTTGATGCGGTCTGGACAGGTGTGTCCGCACGCCACCCATATTCCTAAAATTCACTCACATATCCACGGGAGAGCGAAATGACCGCCCCGAAGACACTCTATGATAAAATCTGGGACGCCCATGTGACCCACGAGGACGCAGATGGCACCTGTTTGCTGTACATCGACCGCCACCTCGTTCACGAAGTGACGTCCCCGCAGGCCTTTGAAGGTCTGCGCATGACCGGTCGCAAAGTCCGTGCGCCGGAAAAAACCATCGCCGTGCCGGATCACAACGTGCCGACCACGTTGGACCGCGTGTCTGGCATCATCGCCAATGAAGAGAGCCGCATCCAACTTGAGGCGCTCGACACCAACGCCAAGGAATTCGGCGTGCATTACTATCCGGTGTCTGACATCCGTCAGGGCATCGTGCACATCGTTGGCCCGGAACAGGGTTGGACCTTGCCCGGCATGACCGTGGTCTGCGGCGACAGCCACACCGCCACTCACGGCGCATTCGGCGCGCTGGCCCATGGTATCGGCACCTCCGAGGTCGAACATGTTCTGGCCACCCAGACGCTGATCCAGCGCAAGGGCAAAAACATGAAGGTCGAAATCACCGGCAAGTTGAAGCCCGGCGTGACCGCGAAAGACATCACTTTGGCGGTGATCGGCGAAACCGGCACCGGCGGCGGCACTGGTTATGTGATTGAGTATTGCGGCGAAGCGATCCGCGATCTTTCGATGGAAGGCCGCATGACCGTCTGTAACATGGCGATTGAGGGCGGCGCACGCGCGGGTCTGATCGCGCCGGATGAAACCACGTTTGACTATGTCAAAGGTCGCCCGCACGCCCCCAAAGGCGCGCAGTGGGAAGCGGCTCTGAATTGGTGGAAAACACTCTACACCGACGAAGGCGCTCATTTTGACAAGGTTGTGACGCTGAAAGGCGAAGACATTCAGCCGGTTGTGACGTGGGGCACCTCACCCGAAGACGTATTGCCGATCTCCGCAGTTGTGCCCTCGCCCGACGATTTCACCGGCGGCAAGGTTGATGCGGTCAAACGCGCGTTGGAATATATGGGTATCGAGCCGGGTCAGAAACTGACCGACATCAAAATTGACACCGTGTTCATCGGGTCTTGCACCAATGGCCGGATCGAAGATTTGCGTGCAGCCGCCGCGATCCTCAAGGGCAAAAAGATCAAAGACGGCATGCGGGCGATGATCGTTCCGGGGTCCGGCCTTGTCCGCGCGCAAGCCGAAGAAGAGGGCTTGGCCGACATCTTTATCGAGGCGGGCTTTGAATGGCGTCTGGCCGGGTGTTCCATGTGTTTGGCGATGAACCCGGATCAACTTGCGCCGGGCGAGCGCTGTGCAGCGACCTCGAACCGCAACTTTGAAGGCCGCCAAGGCCGCGGCGGACGCACCCACTTGATGTCCCCGGCCATGGCAGCAGCGGCGGCGCTCACCGGTCATCTGACCGACGTGCGTGAAATGCTCTAAGCAACCTGGGCCACGGGCATGGCGCAACACGCACCTTCTGATCTGATCTTGATGGCTGGCCAAAGCAACATGGCTGGCCACAAGGTTGGTGTGGACGATCTCGCTGACACAGAGCGGGGTCAAATTGAGGGTGCGCGCATTTGGGCCAATGGGGCTTGGGTGCCTCTGGCGGTCGATGCGGGCTATCAGAAACGGGGGTTTGGTCCCGAACTGAGCTTTGCACGTCAGTGGCAGGTTCAGACTGGACGACCGCTGTCCATCGTCAAACTGGCCAAGGGCGGGTCTTACCTGTCTCGCGGCTGGTCTGCCGAGGGGCGTGGTGGTCCGCTCTACCAGCGTTTGGTGGCTGAGGTGCGCGCCGCAATGGCCACGGGACCAGTGCGGTTGCGGGGTTTGATCTGGATGCAGGGCGAAAGCGATGCCCTGGATCATGAGGACGCACAGGCTTACGGTACGCGGTTCGAAGGTTTTGTCGCACGCTTGCGGCAAGACCTCGGCGTGCCCGATCTGCCGATTGTGGCAGGGCTGATCACGGCTCCGGGCGACCGCGTTGATCTGGTGCGCGACGCAATGGCGTCTGCCGACGTAACGGCGTTCAAAACGGTAGAAACCCGCGATCTTGCGCATCGTTCCGGTGCCGTTCATCTGACGGCCTCCGGGCTTGCGGCGCTGGGGCAACGCTTTGCCGATGCGCTGTCTTCTTTTGAGGACAGCGCGTTGATCCGGCAATGGCTTTGGACCAGCGACCAGTATCACGCCTGGTATGAGGGCGAGACCCTGACACCGACAGGCGTCGTGGTCTCACTGCCTCATGCGGTGGCTGACGATGGCTTTGCTGAACCGGGCTTTGGCCAAAGGTTCTTTCGCAAACGCGGCACAGCAGCGGTCTATGTCCGCGCGCGGATGTCCAATTGGTTTCAGGACGAAGAGGTCTTTGAGATGGCCAAGGCGATCCGTGGCTTTGTCCCCAAAGAGACCAAACTCGTCACCTACGGGGCCTCAATGGGCGCTTATGGCGGGCTTTTACTGTCCGGGGCTTTGGCCGCAAATCGGGTTTTGGCCGTGGCGCCGCAATATTCCATCGACCGGGCGACTGTGCCTTGGGAAAAACGGTGGAGCAAAGCGGCGAAACGGATCGACGGGTTTGTGCACCGGATGGAGGACCATGTGTCCCCAACGGCGCAAAAGCTTGTGTTCTATGATCCGCTCAATGCGGACCGCAACCAAATCGCTCTGTTTGACACCGACGACACGTGGTCCCTGATCAAAATCCCGCTGGCCTCGCATCAAGTGGCACAGCGGCTTTTGGACAGCAAATCCTTGCCTCTGCTGTTTGAAGGTCTGTTTGACGACGGCCCGCCCGTGAATGACATCCGCAAAGCCGCGCGCGCGCGGCGGCGTGACAGCAAAATCTACTGGCTGACCCTGGCCAACAAAAGCGCCGAGCGCCGTCCGGGTCTTGCTCTTTATGCCATTGACCGTTGCCTTGAGGTCGGTGGCCCCAAATGGAAACTCAAAAAATTGCGCGAGACATTGTCCGCGCGTGAAACGACCTGAAAGGATTCGTGGACATGGAAAAATTTGAAAAGATCACGGGCATCGCGGCACCGATGCCGCTTGTGAATATCGACACCGATATGATCATTCCCAAAAACTTTCTCAAAACGATCAAACGCTCTGGTCTGGGTGTGAACCTGTTCGATGAGATGCGCTATGATGACGACCGCAACGAAATCCCCGATTTCGTGCTCAACAAACCGCAATATCGTGAGGCTCAGGTCATCGTTGCCGGTGACAACTTTGGCTGTGGCTCCTCGCGCGAACATGCGCCCTGGGCCTTGGCGGATTTTGGCATCAAATGCATCATCTCGACCTCTTTCGCCGACATTTTTTACAACAACTCTTTCAAAAACGGCATCCTCCCGATTGTGATGCCACAAGAGGTTGTGGACGTGTTGATGTCCGATGCTGAAAAAGGCGCAAACGCACGGATGACCGTCGATCTTGAGGCTCAGACCGTGACCACCTCGGACGGCCAGGAGTTCCCGTTTGAAGTCGATGCGTTCAAAAAGCATTGCCTGTTGGAAGGGCTCGATGACATCGGCCTGACCATGGCGAATGTCAAAGACATCGACGCGTATGAAGCCAAAATGGCGCAGGAACGTCCTTGGGTCTAAGCGCGGCTTAAAGACCATCACGACAGATTTGAAGCGGCGGCCCCTCGGGTCGCCGTTTTAATTTGTCCCTGAGTGTTTATATCTAGGCTAAAATCCGCAATCCCTTGGAGGACGCTATGATCAATTGGAAAACTTGGGTCGGTCTTGGTGCTTTGACCTTTCTCTTCGGCGTCTTGGCGCTGGGCAACGCCGTGGTTGCCTCACTGGCCATCACGATCCTTCTTGGCACGCTGTTCGCCATCACAGGTGCCGCGCAACTTTGGGCCGGCTTTTCCGCCGAGGCTGGAGGGCACCGTATCTTCAGCCTGCTTTGGGGGTTGATCAGCCTGATGATCGGGGTGAGTTTCATTGCCAATCCGGTTGAGGGCACCCTGTCTCTGACCATGGTGGTCATGGCCTTTCTTATGGCCTCCGGCGTGATCCGGTTGGTGATGTCATGGCAAATGCGGCAGACGCGGTTCTTTTGGGCCATGCTCTTGTCGGGCGCTGTGACCGTCCTGTTGGCTGGCTATATCTTTGCCAATTTTGCCGCCGTGTCGCTGTCGCTTTTGGGCATCTTGCTTGGCATTGAGCTTTTGGTGAATGGCGCGGGTCTCGTCGGGTTCGGGTTGTTCCTGCGCAGCCATCGCTCCTGACGGAAACGGCGGCCCTTACAGGCCGCCGCATCCAGTCCTTTTATTCCATCGGCGGAAGCAGACCCTCGGTTTGCGCCGTGGCCAATTCTTCAATGGACACTTCCCCACTCTCATCCGTGTCGATCGCTGCAAAGGTGTCTTCCGTCATGTCGGGATAGGCCATCAGCATTTCCTCCATGGAATAAGTGCCATTTTCATCGGCATCCATGAGTGTCATCTGCGCGAAAGCCGGGGCTGCGAGCAAAGTCAGTGCGCCAAAAGTCAAAGCGATACGTGTCATGTCATGTGTCCTTTCAGTGTATGGCACCCGCGTCACTTTTGCGGGCAAATTGAAACGGTTTTGAACCGCTGCCCTGAGAGATACGTCTGTGTGGAAAGGACGCAAGAGCTTCAAAATATTGAAATATTTTGCGCACAAGCTCGCCATAACCGCGCAACATCTTGCGCATTTTTCGGCAGCTTTTAGCGAATAGGCGGCGTTTGAAGCCGAAAATCGGCGAGATGACGCCAGCATGAGGACGGGGGCAAAAGCCCCCCTTGATAAAATCAATCGATCCTCCAGTCGGCCTTCAACAGCCTACATGCATTTCCGGCACATCTGCGGCGTGAATGAGTCTGGCCTCTGTCATCGCAAGGATCATCTCAAGCGTCACGTTTGGCGCGCGTTCAATCAAATGCAGGCCGTCGTCTTCGGGTTTGAACACGCCAAGCTCGGTGACGATCAAATCGACCCGACGTTGCGAGGTCAGCGGCAGGGTGCATTCACGCAGGATTTTGGCCTCGCCTTTGGCCCGGTGCTGCATCGCAATAATCACCTTTTTCGCGCCCGTCACCAAATCCATCGCCCCGCCCATTCCGGGCGTGTACTGGCCGGGAATGGTCCAGTTGGCGAGATGCCCGGCCTCATCGACCTGAAGCGCGCCAAGCACGGTCAGATCAAGATGCCCACCCCGGATCAAACCAAAGGAAAAAGCGGAATCAATCGTCGATGCGCCCGGCACGAACGACACAAACCTGCCACCCGCATCGGTCAAGTGGCGGTCGCTCATGCCTTCGGGCGGGCGATGGCCCATCCCGACCGCGCCATTTTCGGCCTGAAAGAACACCCCCATGTCTTCGTCAAGATAATCAGACACAAGCGTGGGAATGCCGATGCCGAGGTTCACCAATGTGTTGGGCTCAATCTCCTGCGCCACGCGGCGGGCGATAAGGGCTTTGGGGTCCATGATGTGCCTCCTTACGTCGTGGATCGGATGACATGATCGACGAGAACGCCGGGGGTTTTGACCGCATCGGGCGGGATCACCCCGACGGGCACGATTTCTTCGGGTTCGCAAATCACGGTACGACCTGCGAGCGCCATGATCGGGTTAAAATTGGTGGCGGTGAGCATATAGGACAGGTTACCAACATAGTCGCAGGAGCGCGCAGCGATCAGGGCAAAATCGGCGGAGAGCGGCAGTTCGAGCAAATACTCTTTGCCATCAACCTCGATGATCTGCTTGCCCTCGGCCACCAATGTACCCACACCCGTCGGTGTCAAAATACCGCCAAGCCCCACACCCGCCGCGCGAATGCGTTCGACCAATGTGCCCTGCGGCACCAATTCCACCTCCAACTCACCCGAAGCATATTGCGCCTGAACGATGGTGTTCAGCCCCATATGGCTACAGATCAGTTTCTTGACGCAATGCGCGGCAAACAGCGGCCCCGGCCCGGAGGTGTCCCGCGCCGTGTCATTTGAAATCAGGGTCAGGTCTTTTTTGCCAGCCTCTGCCAGCGCATGAACGATCCCGTCGGGGACGCCCACGCCCATAAATCCAGACAGCATCACAGAGGCCCCATCCGGGATCAGATCGACCGCGTCATGGAGCGATATGGCAAGATGCATGGTTTCCTCCCTCTCTTTCCATTTTCAACGTGATCAAATCACGGATCGGTGATCATTTCCATGCGCTCGGTCAACATGGTGCAAAAGGCCAAGGGCGGTGAAACGATGACTGAGCAGGCACACAGCATATTGTGGAGGCTTCGCTTACCCCCCATAGGCTCGCGAAAAATGATGTAAAATCGCACCGCTTTGTTCACGAAACGGCCCCAATTGCCCCATTAACCTTAACCATTCCTTGCTGGAGCAGATGAAAGAAGGCAAAAGTTGGGCAAGATTGAGGCAGTTGGCCATATTTGGCGGGATCAAAATGGGAAAAGAGAGCGGCATCGTATCGCACTCGACCAGTTTGAAGGGAAATGGGCAGTGATATATCGCATCCTGGGAGCGATTGTGCGTGCGGTGTTGGTGGTCATGCTGATCACAACGCCGTCGATCTTGCTGCCGAATGTATCCGCTGATGGCGCGCAGATCGTTGCCCTCGTGGCGCTGTTCGGCGCGGCTCTGACCTTTTTCGAATATGTCTCCGCCTATCCGGGTCTTGTCGAATTTCGCGATGCACCGCCGTTCAATCGTGTGCGGTTTGGGGCGCTGTTTCTCACCGTCCTGTTGCTCACATTGATTTTTCGTGGAACCGCCGAACCCACGATCGCCACCGATTTCGTGACCTCAGTGGGGGCTTTGATCGGCTATGTGCTCGATTTCCCCTACTCTCCGGTGCGGCTCATGTTGCTTGCCCTGCCTGAAGGCGCGTCTTTGAGCGAGGTTGAGATGATGCGCGAAGCCGCTGGCCTCAGCTATCTCATCTCCTTGGTCGCCTTGTCAGTCTTTGTGATCATTTTGCGGCTTGGCCATTGGCCCTCCAAATCCGGCTCGTTTAATGTCTGGATCAACCTGCCCACCTTCGATCCCACCGCCGGTGGCGACGTGATTGCACGTCTCAAACGCGATGCGCGGATCAACATTGTGATTGGCTTCCTGTTGCCTTTCCTGATCCCAGCCGTGATACAATCGGCCTCGAACCTGTTCGGTGGTTTGAGTGTCACCAACGACCAATCCTTGATCTGGACCGTGGCCGCATGGGCGTTTTTGCCATCCTCTTTGTTCATGCGCGGCATCGCCATGGAGCGTGTGGCCTCGATGATCGCCGAAAAGCGGCGTCAGACCTACGCGCGGGCCGATTTCGACCACCAACTGGTGTGAGCTGCCGCCTTTTCCTTGCCCTCTGCCTTGTCGTGTGGCCCTTTGTGGGACAGGCACAAGATCGGCTGCGCGTGGCAACATGGACCGTTGAACTGACGCGCAAGGGGCCGGGGGTTTTGCTGCGTGATATTCTCAAAGGCGACGACGCTCAAATCCTCGCCGCTCAATCCCATATCAAAACGCTGTCCCCCGATATTCTGCTGCTCGTCGGATTTGACACCGACCTTGATGGTCACGCCTTGGCGCAATTTGCCCGCGAACTCGACTATCCGCATCTTTTCACCCGTTCGGGCAATTCCGGTCGATCAACGGGCATCGACATGGACAAAGACGGGCGATTTGGTGAGCCGGAGGATGCGCAGTCTTACGGTGAATTCACCGGGCAAGGCGGTATCGCGTTTTTGTCGCGCTTGCCGATTGATGTCGATGGCATCCGCGATTTTTCTGAAATGCTGTGGCGGGATTTACCGCGCGCGCGCCTCCCTGAGGGCTATTTTGAGTCCAAAGATTTGGACGTTTTGCGGCTCTCCTCTCATGCTCATTGGGACATTCCCGTGGTTTGGAATGACACGCCGTTGCATCTGTTTACTTATGCCGCCACCTCGCCGGTGTTTGATGGCGACGAGGATCGCAATGGCCGGCGCAATGCCGACGAAACCCGATTTTGGCAATTGTACCTCGATGGCGCGCTGGCTCTGCCGCCACCCGATGCGCCTTTTGTGATCCTTGGCGACAGCAACCTTGATCCCTCAGATGGCGATGGGTTGCGGGTGGATATGGTGGCGCTGCTGTCCGATCCGCGCCTGCAAGACCCAAAACCGCGCTCTGATTTTGGCGCTACGATCGCCACCCCCGATCATCTGGGTGATCCGACCTTGGACACCGCCGATTGGAGTGACCCTGTGCCCGGCAATTTGCGGGTCGATTATGTGCTGCCGTCCAAGGCGCTTCATGTCATCGACGCAGGGGTGGCTTGGGCTCCTGCGGACGGTTTGGAAACCCCGTTTCGGCATGGGCTTGTCTGGGTCGATCTCGCGCGGATTCCTTGACGTCCGCGCAGCGGTCCGTTACGCCGGGTCGACCCTAAAAATAAGGACTCGATGCGATATGAGCACGCCCTCTCTCCTCATTCTGCCCGGCGATGGTATTGGCCCCGAAGTGATGGCCGAAGTCATCAAAATCATTGACTGGTACGGCGACAAGCGCGGCCTGAACTTTGATGTCTCAACGGACCTCGTGGGGGGCGCGGCCTATGACAAACATGGCGTGCCTTTGGCCGATGAAACCATGGCAAAGGCGCATGAGGTCGATGCCGTTTTGTTGGGTGCCGTGGGGGGACCGAAATACGATGTGCTTGATTTCTCGGTGAAACCCGAGCGCGGGCTGTTGCGCCTGCGCAAGGAATTGGACCTGTTTGCCAACCTGCGCCCGGCACAATGTTTTGATGCGCTGGCCGATTTCTCTTCGCTGAAAAAAGACATTGTTGCTGGTCTCGACATCATGATCGTGCGCGAATTGACCTCGGGCATCTATTTCGGTGAGCCGCGTGGTATCATCACAGAGGGCAACGAGCGTGTTGGCATCAACACCCAGCGCTACACCGAATCCGAAATCCGCCGCGTGGCGATTGCGGCTTTTGAATTGGCGATGAAGCGGAGCAAGAAATTGTGCTCGATGGAAAAAGCCAATGTGATGGAATCTGGCATTCTGTGGCGTGAAGTCGTCGAAGAGGTGGCCAAAGATTACCCTGAGGTTGCTGTCAGCCACATGTACGCTGACAATGGTGCCATGCAATTGGTGCGTGCGCCGAAACAGTTTGACGTCATCGTGACGGATAACCTGTTTGGTGACATCCTGTCCGATTGTGCGGCGATGCTCACCG
The DNA here is from genome assembly GCF_009129705.1 of Roseobacter sp. TSBP12. Classification (NCBI taxonomy): domain Bacteria; kingdom Pseudomonadati; phylum Pseudomonadota; class Alphaproteobacteria; order Rhodobacterales; family Roseobacteraceae; genus Roseobacter; species Roseobacter sp. TSBP12. Next base: position 52,909 of record NZ_PYIB01000026.1, on the reverse strand, counting down.
GCTCGCTTGGCATGTTGCCCTCCGCCTCCTTGGGGGCTCCGATGGCCAATGGCCGCCCGCGCGCCATGTACGAACCGGTACACGGCTCCGCACCCGACATCGCCGGTCAAGGCAAAGCCAACCCGATCGCTTGTATCCTCTCCTTCGCCATGGCGCTGCGCTATTCCTTTGACGAGGGCGCTGAGGCCACGCGTTTGGAAACCGCGATTGAAAAAGTACTGGCCGATGGTGTGCGCACCGCGGATCTTTTGGGGGAAGAGGGCGCAACGCCTGTGACCACCTCCGAGATGGGCGACAAGATCATCGAGGCGCTGAACGCGTCGCTTTGAACATTCGGCACGGCAATTGACCTACACGAAAGGGCATCCTCACGGGTGCCCTTTAAAGTCTTTTGCATCTGATCTTAATCAGATGCAAAACGCTTTAATCAAACAGATCAAACACATCCTCAGCCGCATCAAACAGCCGATGGGCGATGGATTTTTGTTTTTTCTTTCCCTTCTTTTTGCGCGCCTGCTCAGGAGAGGGCCGTTTTTTCCCACTGACAATAAACGGGTCTTTGACATGATCTGTGTGCAGCGCCTTGAGCCGCGACAAAGGCGCGCCGCAGGCTTTACATTGTAATTCATGCCGGGCACCCTGTCCGAAAGACAGCACGGTTTTAGAGCCGCAGTAACAACAGGTTGCCGATTTATGTGTGCGATACATCTGCCTCATGTGGGGCTGATGTATGCGCGTGACAAGGGTTGCGCCCTTGTGTGTTTTGAAATCTGGCCTATTGATAGCGCAAACAGCAAGTGGGATGATCTTATGAATATCACAGGCGCAATTTACGCCCTTGCGGCTTTTGCCATTTTTTCAACCCATGACGTGGTGATCAAATTCCTAGGCGGTGTTTATGCGCCGTTTCAGATCATCTTTTTCTCAACACTGTTCTCTTTCCCGCTGGTGATGTTCATGCTGATCCGCGACCGCACGGAGGGGCATTTGCGCCCGGTGTACCCGTTGTGGACCCTACTTCGGACCATGGCGGCCATGATCAACACCGTCGCTGCCTTTTATGCCTTTTCCGTTTTGCCCCTGGCGCAGGTTTACGCCCTGATCTTTGCCACCCCCCTCGTCATCACCATCCTGTCCATTCCGATCTTGGGTGAAAAAGTGGGATTTCACCGTTGGGCCGCTGTCGTTGCCGGGCTGATCGGGGTGCTGGTCGTGTTGCGCCCCGGAGGAACAGCGTTCACGCTAGGCCATATGGCGGCGCTGTCCTGTGCCTTTTTTGGCGCGTTTGCCTCCATCGTGGTGCGCAAAGTCGGCCGCGAAGAACGTACCGCTGTCTTGATGCTCTACCCCCTGATTGCCAATTTCGTCGTCATGGGGGCGATGATGATCTTTTTCTACAAACCCCTACCGCTTTTGGACCTCGGCGGTGTCGGCATGGTGTCGCTATTGGGCTTCACCGGCGGGGTGATTTTGATCTTGGCGTACCGCGCCTCAGAGGCTGCGGTCGTGGCACCGATGCAGTACTCCCAGATCATCTGGGCAACGATTTTTGGCTATTTTATCTTCGGCGAAACCGTCGATATGCCCACGGTGATCGGCGCCGGGATCATCATCCTGTCTGGTCTTTACATCGTGTTCCGGGAATCGCGGGGCGGGCATTCGGAAAATACGCCCGTGCTCAGAACCCGCTCGCGGGCCTCCTCCGCCGCCTCCTTTCGAATCTCGCCCTTTATTCGCCGTGTAAAACAGCGCTAATTGGCCCTTGCAAATCCGCGCAAGTCGCTATATCCCGCCCGTCACGGTCGGGCTGTAGCGCAGCCTGGTAGCGCACCTGCTTCGGGAGCAGGGGGTCGGAGGTTCGAATCCTCTCAGCCCGACCAATGTAACCTTGGGGTACGCCCCATAGTTTTGCCACTTTGCACCCCATAGTTCTGCCTCTGGCTCATAAAATAGGCACCTTTCCTCGTCAGATGATTTCGGGGTTCAAGCATCTTATAAGCTTAATCCCTTGTGAAGCTTTTTTGTAAGTCTGCGCGAAGAGCGGTCGTGCGCTGCATGTACGTGGGCATTCTTGGTCTTGGCAACCTCCTGTCTGACGATTGAGAAGGCCCCAAACAGGTCAGAAAGATCGCAAACGTACTCCGTTTGCGGAGTTGCACACCGCTCACCAAGAGCGCCAATGCCCCGAAGCGGTTTAGGCCATCCCTATGCGGACATAAACGATCGGCAGAGTTCGCGTTCTTTGATCTCTATTTTTCCCTTCATAACATACCAACTGTATGGTATGTAACGGGTCATGACGAGACCAACCAAAACCTCCCCCGAGCGCGGCGATGCGCGCACCCGCCTTTTGGAGGCTGCCCGCGACGTGATCCGCCAAAAGGGGTTCGCCGCAACTTCCGTTGATGACCTGTGCCAATCGGCTGAGGTCACAAAGGGCGCGTTTTTCCATCATTTCAAGACCAAGGATGCGCTTGGCGTGGCGGCGGCAAACTATTGGGCCGAGACGACCAGTGCCATGTTCGCTGAAGCGCCCTATCACGAGCTGGACGATCCGCTGGACCGCGTGCTGGCCTACCTTGATTTCCGCCGTTCTATCATTGGCGGAGAGACTTTCGAATATACCTGCCTTGTCGGCACCATGACGCAGGAGGTCCACGACTCCGCCCCTACGATCCGGGATGCCTGCGCGAAAAGCATCTTTGGTCACGCCGCCACATTGGAGGCAGATATCAAGGCGGCCAGAGAACAGCGCGGGATCGACGCGGACTGGACCGTCGAAAGCCTCGCCCGACACACTCAGGCTGTTCTTCAGGGTGGCTTTATTCTCGCCAAGGCGACGGGAAACCCGGACCTCGCCCGCGAGAGCGTCGATCACCTGATCCGCTATGTCCGCACGCTTTTTCACCTCGACCCCGACCCTCCAGTCACGACAGAAAGGGAGAATTGAAAATGGAACATGCAGCCAAGGTTCGGACCTGCCTTTGGTTCGACAAGGGGGGCGTTGAAGCAGCCCGTGAATACGTGTCTCTTGTCCCGAACAGCCGGATTGAAACGGTGCGCGAGAATGGCCAGCCTGATGATCCGATGGTTGTCGAGTTTACTTTGGCTGGTGCGCCGATGATGATCCTGACGGCTGGGCCGCACTACAAATTGACCCCTGCCGCATCGATCAGCATCCTGACCGAGGATCAGGACGAAACGGACCGGCTTTGGGATGCGTTGACCAAGAACGGAGGGGAGCCGGGGCATTGCGGTTGGGTGGTGGATCGCTTTGGCGTCTCTTGGCAAATCGTGCCGAAGCGGTTGCCGGACCTCTTGGCCAGTGACGATCCCGCGGTTGTGGGGCGTGTGAGCGCGGCCATGATGCAGATGGGCAAGATCGACATCGCGGCGCTGGACGCAGCGGCCGCGCAGGAGGTCCGCATGGGTGAGACAACCGAGATCGCCTGTTCCTGCGGGCGGACCCGACTTGAGGTGCGCGGCGATCCCATCGACAGCGTCGAATGCTGCTGCGCATCATGCCGCGAGGCGGCAAAGCGAATGCAGCGGCTGGACCGCGCGCCGCAGGTCCTGACGGAACATGGCACCACGCCGTTCGTCATCTGTCGCAAGGACCGCGTGCGCTTTCTCGCCGGCGCTGACGGGCTGAAGACCTTCCGCCTGTCCCCCCAACACGCGACCAAGCGCGCCATCGCCACCTGCTGCAACACGCCGGTCTATCTGGAGTTCAAGGGCGGGCACTGGCTGAGCCTTTATGGTGGGCTATGGCCTGACGGCACGATGCCAGCGCCGACGATGCGCACGATGGCCTCCGACCTGCCTGAGGGGGCTGTGCTGCCCGACGACATCCCGAATGCGAAGACACAGAACTTGCGCTTTTTCGCGAAGCTCTTCGGCGCCTGGGTCGCCATGGGGTTCCGCAATCCGAAGACGCCAGCTACAGGAGAGATCAATGTCTGACGCCGATGAGAAGATCGAGATCGAGAGCATCACCTCGCCGGGGCGAGTTGTGCGGGTGAACCGGGCGAAATACCTGGCCATGCGTGAAGCGCTCCTGCCGGTGCTACCGATGGAGGCCCCCGGGCTAACGGTCGCCGAGGCAAAGGCCGCTCTGTTGCCGGCCCTGTCGCAGGACCTGTTTCCGAAGGGTGAAAAAGCGGGTTGGTGGCTGAAGGCCGTGCAGCTTGATCTGGAAGCCAAAGGCGTGATCACGCGTGGTAGCCCGGGGCCGGTTCGGCTGTTTAAGACAGGGAAATCGGCGTAGCACCTCTGGAGTAGTGAAGCAGGGGCGATTGGGATTGGCAGCTATACCAGCTCCCCATGAAATTCGGACACTGACATAGGCTACCATTTGCAGCCTGCCGACCTTCTACACGAAAAAGAGGGGGATACCGATACACATCAGTTTGACCGGATATTTTTATGTCGACTTGCGCGTGTTTGCCCTTTTCGAGAGAAAGCATTGGACAAACGACCCGGCCGAGGTCACCAAATGAACCCCAAGCTCTGCTCGCCCGCGGGCGGCCTTTGGGTTTTGCCACCTTCGCCTCTCACACGGACCCCGCCATGCCCCTGTTTGTCACCGATAAAATCGAAATTGCCGATTGGGAGATCACCGAGCAATTCGTGCGCGCCTCGGGTCCCGGCGGGCAAAATGTGAACAAGGTCTCAACAGCCGTGGAACTACGGTTCGAAGCGGCGCGCTCGCCGTCCTTGCCGGAGCCAGTGAAAAACCGATTGCGGCGCTTGGCGGGGCGGCGCTGGACCAAAGACGGCGCTCTGGTGATGTTCTGCGACGAAACCCGCCACCAAGCCCGCAACCGCGAGATCGTGCGGGAGCGATTGGTGGAGCTGATCAAACAGGCGGCGGAAAAACCGAAGTTCCGGGTCAAGACCAAGCCCACCCGCGGCAGTGTCGAACGACGAATTAAGGCGAAGAAGGTCCGGGGGGAAGTTAAGGCGCTTAGGGGGCGGGTGGAGTGACAATCAACCGAAAAATATTTTTAAAACCAAACCACCCTAAGTGAGTACTTTAATTATTTAATAAAATTATGAACTTACAATGACATTTCAAATTTACGCCAGTTGAAATGTTGCAAAATTGACTCTACCATTTGTTAGGATTTTTCCTATATACTCAGATGAGGAGCAGAATTGTTCCTGAATAGAAAAATAGACTCCGTATCATTCGCCGATTATCAAAGTTTACAGGATACTGTAACGCGAATGGACGGAGTCGAATTTTTATGAATCATCGTTTTGCGATTTTGATCGACGGCGGATTTTTTACTAGAAAATTATATTCAAAATTAAAAAGAAACCCCTCCGTTGACGATGTCATGACGGAGATTGAGCTTTTGCGTAGCAACACGATGTTTGACGCATATGAGTTGCTTAGAATTTACTATTATGATGCACTTCCTGCGACTGGAAAAGTGAGGCATCCGATCACAGGCCAATCTCTTAACCTTGCGGAAACGCCTGTTTTTACTCGAAATAAGGCATTTTTTCAAAGTTTGGAACTTCAACCGAATGTCTCGCTGCGCGCGGGCGAACTATCGCCCCGGGGCTATAAGTTGAAAAAATCCACCATGGACGATAAGGCGCTCCCAACTCGCGCTCTAGTGGAAAATGACTTTGTCCTCGACATTGAACAAAAGGGTGTTGATTTGAGGATCGGATTGGACATTGCGAGGCTTTCATTGACTCGGATGGTTCAGACAATTGTTGTGGTAACAGGCGACAGTGATTTTATCCCCGCATTTAAGTTCGCCAGAAGGGAAGGAGTCCGAGTGGTTTTGGCGCATATGGGACACGGAGTAAAATCTGAGCTCAAAGCACATACAGACGGAATTGTTTAGCTTTATCCTAAGAAAACAAATTCCTAAACCACAACCTCCACCGCGTCCTGCTCCCCAACCCCAAACACCCGTTTATACCGCTCAACCTCGGCCTTCGGCCCCATCGCCTTGTTCGGATTGTCGGACAGTTTCACCGTTGGCTGGCCGTTGGCACTGATGGCTTTGCAGACCAAGCTGAACGGCGCGAGTGCATCGCCTGTGGTCAGGCCTCGGAAGTCGTTGGTCAGCAAAGTGCCCCAACCAAAAGACGTGCGCACGCGGCCCGCGAACTGGGTGTGGAGTTCGATGATTTTATCGGTGTCCAAGCCATCAGAAAAGATCACCAGTTTCTTGGTCGGGTCTTCGCCGCGTGCGCGCCACCAGTCAATCGCCACCTCCGCCGCCGTCGCGGGGTCGCCGCTGTCGATGCGGATGCCGGTCCAGCCCGCAAGCCAATCGGGCGCGCCATTCAAGAAGCCGCGTGTGCCGTAGGTGTCGGGCAGAATGATGCGCAGGTTGCCATCGTGTTCTTCATGCCAATCGGCCAGCACCTCATAGGGGGCCTGGCGCAGCTCGGCGTCGGATTGGGCCAGCGCGGAATAGACCATGGGAAGCTCATGGGCATTGGTGCCAACCGCTTCGAGGTCGCGTTTCATCGCGATGTGGCAATTCGAGGTGCCGGTGAATTTGGAGCCGAGACCTTCGAGCATGGCTTGGACGCACCAATCCTGCCAGAGGTAGGAATGACGGCGACGGGTGCCGAAATCGGCGATTTTGAGCCCCTCAAGTGGTTTCAGCCGTTCGATTTTTTCCCACAGTTTGGTCATGCCACGAGCGTAGAGCACCAGAAGTTCAAATTTTTTCATCGGCCCAAGCACAGCCCGCGACCGCAGCTCCATCAGGATTGAGAGCGCCGGAATTTCCCAAAGCATGACCTCGGGCCAGGAGCCTTCAAAGGTCAGCTCATATTGGCCGTCCTTTTTCTCAAGCTGATAAGGCGGAAGGCGCAGGTTCTCGAACCATTCCATGAAATCCGGGCGGAACATCTGGCGTTTGCCATAAAACGTATTGCCGCGCATCCATGTGCTTTCCCCGCGGGACAGGGAGAGGGAGCGAACATGATCCAACTGTTCGCGCAGTTCGCCCTCATCGACCATCTCCGCCAAGCGGATGGATTTGGAACGGTTGATCAGCGAAAACGTGACCTGGGTGTCGGGTTTGTTGCGAAACACCGACTGACACATCAGGAGTTTGTAAAAATCGGTGTCGATCAGGGAGCGGACAATCGGGTCGATTTTCCATTTGTGATTGTAGACGCGGGTGGCGATATCGACCATGAGCAGGCCCCTTCTTATGACAAAACGGTTAAAGCAGGGCAGAGAGGGGTTTGGCAAGCAGACCCATGGTTTTGTTCGTCATTTGAAAAGATTTGCGTGTTAGGCAGGATTTGAATTGTGACAAAGAGGCAGATGATGAAAGCGATTTTAGCTGGGGTATTTTGGATCTTGGCGGCGGGGTCGGCCATGGCGCAGGGCGATTGGGACTATGGGTCGTGGCGGGTGTCTACATTCGCCGAAAACGTGGGAACGGCAGGGATCGTCGAGGATGTCTACCACTATTGTATCGCCAGCAGTGGCGGCGATGGCGACGCGCGCATTTCGATTGAGTTCATGAGCCATGATGCCGGCCCGCCGACGGTGTATCCTTCCGTGGTGATCGAAGAATACGCCCCACGCGGCTATGACACGCAAATGCAGGACGGCATGACCGGCTACATCATCTTCGACAGCTATGAAACCGCCGCCGCGACGCCTGTTACAAGCTATGATCCTGATGGCTATAAACGCGCGCGGGTGAGCTATGATCAACCCTACAGCCAGTGGATGCTACAAAAGATGCAGGCCAACGGGCGGCTGGATTTGGTGGTTCAGGGGCGACCTGTTGCGGCGTTTCAACTCAACGGGTTTTCGGCAGCCTACCTGAAGGCGGCAGATGTTTGCGGGTTCTCCGGCGTCGGCGTGATCCCGTGATTATCGGTCGCGCGGCGTCCAATCTTCGTCCGTATCGGCCTGTTTGTCACCACGGCGCCTGAGTTTCATCGCCAGCCCAAGCGCGATACCCACACCAATAGCAAGGGTGAGATCGGTGAGCACCGTGAGCAAAAGTGTGATCACCAAAAGCACCTGATCCGAACGAGCCGCGCGCAGATAACTGCCCCAACGATGCGGCTCAGACATGTTCCACGCGGTCAAAAGCAGCAAACCGGACAGGGCGGGCATGGCAAGAAAGCCTGCCAGCGGGGCCGCCAGCATCAAAATCGCGAGAATGGTCAGCGCATGAATGATCCCGGCTACCGGCGTTTTACCCCCCGCGCGCACATTGGTCGCGGTGCGGGCAATGGCCCCTGTCGCAGGTAAACCGCCAAACAGGGAGGAGCCCAGATTGGCCACGCCCTGCGCGAGAAGCTCCGCATTGGACCGGTGTTTGCCAGAAATCATGCGATCCGCAACCATGGCGGACAAAAGCGATTCAACACCTGCCAAAAAGGCGATGATCACCGCCGAGGACAAAAGTTCGCGGATGCGATCAAAGCTGAGATCCGGCAACTGAGGCATCGGCAGACTGCGTGGCAAATCGCCAAACCGCGTTTGAATCGTCGCGACAGGCAGATCGAAGATCGCAACAACGGCAGAGGTGATCGCCACCGCCACGATCAACCCCGGCAATCGCGGCGCAGCGCGGCGGAACAAAACGATCAACACCATCGTGGCCAATCCGATGGCAAAGGCCGCCGGGGTCATGGCGGGCAAAGCGCGCCAGATCGCGGGGATTTTTTCGATAAAATCGGCAGGCATCGCGCCGCTGAGACCCAAAAGATCGGGGATTTGGCTCGTGGCGATGATCACGGCGATGCCGATGGTAAAGCCGTTGATCACCGCTTCGGGCACGTGGCGCACCAGACCGCCCGCATGGAACGCCCCCGCAACCAAAAGGATAATTCCGGCCATGAAGGTCGCGGTGACCAATCCATCATACCCATACGTCGCCACCACCCCGGCAACCACCACGATAAACGCCCCGGTCGGCCCGCCGATCTGAACACGACTACCGCCCAGCGCGGAAATCAAAAAACCCGCGACGATGGCGGTGACGATACCCTCCGCAGGCCCCGCACCTGAGGCGATAGCAATGGCGATGGACAGAGGCAGTGCCACCAAAGCCACGGTGATGCCAGCAAAGACATCGGCTCTAAACTGATCTTTTGTATAGGTTTTGAGAGTGGTGAAAAGTTTCGGGGTCATGGCTCAAACAACCTCAACCCCGGCGGTTTTCATCCCGTCGATTGCGGTTTTCTTTGATCCCTCCATGTCAATCGCGCGACATAAATCCGCACGAACAGCGACTTTAAACCCAAGGCGCGCGGCATCGACGGCGGAGAAATTCACACAGAAATCAAACGCCAGACCGACCAGCGTGAGCGTATCTATTCCACGGGTTTTGAGATAGCCCTCAAGCCCGGTCGGGGTCACATGATCGTTTTCGAAAAAGGCGGAATAGCTGTCAATCGCGGGATTGTACCCCTTGCGAATGATCAGGTCGCCATCAAGTCGCAGCCCCGGATGAAAGGCGGCACCGCCCGTGCCCTGAATACAGTGATCCGGCCAGAGCACTTGGGTGCCATAAGGCATCTCAGTGGTGCTAAAGGGCGCTGCCGCATGGGTGCTGGCAAAGGACGAATGCCCGGCGGGATGCCAGTCTTGCGTCAGGACCACGGCAGCGAACTCATCCATCAAAGCATTGACGCCGGGTACGATCTCGTCGCCGCCGGTCACAGCCAGCGCACCACCGGGGCAAAAGTCGTTTTGGATGTCGATGACGATCAAGGCTTCGTTGGCTGGACGCATGGGAGGTCTCCTTTGGCATAGGCCTAGCGCGCGCTGACCGGGCTTGGCAAGCGTCATGGCGAGGTGAATGGGGGTCGGTTTTGCCCAAGTGACCGAGGGATTCGTAAATTAGGATCTTTTGGGCTGGATGAGAGACTGATTTCTAGGTGGCAGACGCAATTCTTGCCCCGCGCGCTCAAATGTAATCCGCGACATCCCCGGCTTGGTTTACGCCACGGCGGATAAGGTATCTTTGTCAGAGAGTACCACGTCGGCGAACACCACAGTGCCTTTATAGTCGCGCCGATCGCACCGGAGCCGAGAAACCTTTGGACGCGCTGGCGGACGGGGCCGTAGCGGGATATGTATAAATGATGCGCGCTTTTACCGCTGTGCAAGGTCTTGCCTGCGCCCACAGGCGGGAGTATCGAGCATATTATGTTTACAGTTTGCGCTCTCTATCACTTCGCCCGCTTCGATGACCCCTCCGCTTTGCGGGGGCCGCTTTTGGAGCTATGCCTCTCGGACGGCATCACCGGGTCGCTTTTGCTGGCCCGCGAAGGCATCAATGGCACAGTGGCCGGGCCCACGCCCGCCGCGATTGACCGTTTGGTGGCGCATATCCGCGCCCTGCCCGGCTGTGCCGATTTTGAGTACAAACTCTCGACAGCGGCGGCGCAGCCATTTGGCCGGATGAAGGTCCGGTTGAAAAAAGAGATCGTGACCATGGGGCAACCGGATGTCGATCCGCGCGCGCGGGTTGGGCACTATTGCAACCCGAAAGAGTGGAACGAACTGATCTCAGCCGATGATGTGGCAGTGATCGACACGCGCAATGATTACGAATTTGGGATTGGCACGTTCAAGAACGCGATTGATCCGCAGACCAAGAGCTTTCGCGACTTTCCGCAATGGTGGGAAGAGAACAAAGACCGGTTTCACAACAAACGCATCGCGATGTTTTGCACCGGTGGCATTCGCTGTGAGAAATCGACCAATTTCCTGTTAGGTCAGGGGATTGAGGAGGTCTATCACCTCAAGGGCGGGATTTTGAAATATCTCGAAGAGATGCCCAAAGAGGAAAGCCTTTGGGAGGGCGAATGTTTCGTCTTCGATGGTCGCGTGTCGATTGGACATGGGTTGACCGAGGGACCACATGAGCTTTGCCACGCCTGTCGCCGTCCGATTTTACCCGAAGACAAAGCGCGGCCAGAGTATGAAGAGGGTGTGTCCTGTCATCAATGTGTCGATGAAACGGATGAGGCGCGCAAAGAACGGTTCCGCGAAAGGCAGCACCAAATTGCTTTGGCGAAAGCGCGCGGCGAGCGGCATTTTTCGCGTCAAGCGTAAGTGGCCCAGTACGCGTTTATCTGAGCATCATCCGATGAACGCGGATGGCGCGGTCGACATCCTCATACCATGTCAGCTTGCCATCTTCTATAATTGCCGCGGCATTGCAAAGCGATGCGATGAGACCCAGAGAATGGGACACCATGACGGCACCGGAATTTTTCAAACGATCCCGGATCACCGCCTCACTTTTTCGGCGAAAAGAGGCATCCCCAACAGAGGTCACTTCGTCGATCAAATAGTGATCGAAATGGATACCCATAGAGGCGCCAAAGGCCAAACGCGCCCGCATACCGGAAGAGTAGCTACGGATCGGTTGATAAAAATGGGCACCGAGTTCGGAGAAGTCTTCTACAAAATCAATAAGTTGCTTTGTATCGACTCCATAAACCCGTGCAATGAACCGCACATTTTGCGCGCCCGTCAGATCGGCATGAAAAGACCCCGCAAAACCGACAGGCCAAGATACCGTTCCGTCAATGTCAATCTGACCGCTGTGAGGCAGGATCGCACCGGCGATCATCCGCAAAAGGGTCGATTTCCCCGCCCCATTGCGCCCTAAAAGCGCGACACAGCGATCTTGGGGGAATTCGACCGTCAGATTGTCGGCCACGACTTTTCTGGCATGCCCCAAGGGAAAAGACATCGAGACGTTTTTCAAACGGATCATGTTTAGCGTCGATCTTTTATGGAATAAAAAATCATCGCCCCAAGCGACCAAACCCCGACAAGCAAAAGCGTGGTGAGTGCAAAGATCAGGATGCGCCTTGGATGGGTTGGAGTTTCGGCCAGTGTCGGCGGACTATAGACCACAAGGTATCGACTTTTCCGATCCGCTTCCGTCACAGCCGCATCGTAATTGGCACGGGCCGCAAGGTATCGTGCTTCGGCAAATTCCCGGTCCACCACAAGACCTTCATATTCCGAAACAATCTCCGAATAGGGCGGTCCGCTGCCTTCTACTCCCGCGCCAAGAGAGCTGCGCTCATCCTCAATGCGATTGCGGATGATGCTGATACGCCGATCCGACTGTTCAATCCGAGGGTCCGTGTCGCGCGTTGTCGATTGGCGGATGAGGTCATTGGTGATGATTTCCTCGGCCAATTGCGCATTCAGCGAGTTCAAAAGCCCCATTTGGCCCTGGATTGCCGCTTGCGGATCAATCATCTGATTTTCGACACGAAAGGCCGTCAGCCGGGTGCGTGCACTTCGCAGCTGTTCCGTGGTCACATCAAGGGTTTCGCGGGCAAAACGAATGCTGTCTTCACGGGCGATATTGGACAATTCGTTGATTTTCTGAGAGGACAATTCGAGCACGGCGCGGGCGATATTGAGGCTATCCTCGGCACGGAAACTGCGGATTTCGGCCTCAATCAAACCGGCATTGCCATCAAAGGACACGAGCGTCATCTTGGACCAATAGTCCGCGAGATCCTCGATGGTTGCACCATCATGAAGGCTGAAAACAGGGTCGCGATTGGGCAGAGAATAGATTTCCTTGAGATCCAGTCTCTGATCAATCAAAGAGACAATTTCATGACCTCGCATATATTCATACAGGATATCGCTGTCGCGCGCCCCATTGGAGGACGATCCAATAAGCGAGCCAACAAGGTCAGACACCGGAAGCGACGTCTCCGCGCGCACCGAAAAGCCGACAGTTGTGGAATATTGATCAGACGCGAACACTGCAAGGTAGATGGCGGTCAGAACGGACGGCACAATAACAAAGGCCCCAAAGGTGGCGGCGAGGATATAGTGGCGCGGTCGTAAAAAAGCAGGCTCCGCTTTTGGTAAAGTCTCTACAAGAACGATGGATTCCTTGATATTTGGCTCAGGCGCCGTGTTAGCCTCCGCTGCGGCATTCGCCTGATTTGCTCGCCGTCTGCGCCTTGCTCGTGCCGCCAAATTCACGTGTATTCTCCTTTGAAAGGCTTGCTATACTGCTGTCCCGAAGATAGCTGTGAAGCATGCTTAACCTAGCCAATGCATGGCTTTAAGACCAGCCTGTAAACTTAGTTCGCTACAAAGTAGAGTAAGAATGAGCCAGCTCCCTCCCGAAAGGCTTGCCAGTGGCATCGTGCCACCACAGCGACCCAAAGGGCGAAAGTACAAATTTGGGCGGAGCGTCATCGCCCTTATTCTCAGGGAGGTTGAGACCCGCTATTCGCGTGCGCTGGGTGGGTATCTTTGGGCGTTCTTCGAACCTGTCGCCGGGATTACATTCCTCAGTTTTATCTTTTCGCTGATTGCACACAAACCTGCCTTGGGGTCGAGTTTTCCTCTGTATTATGCATCAGGTTTTTTACCATTTGGCATGTTCATGGCAATTTCAAATGATCTGTCACGCGCGGTACGATTTTCCAAACCGCTGCTGCAATACCCCGCGATTGCGTTTATCGACGCCCTGATCGCGCGGTTGGTGTTGAACCTTGTCACGCAGGGCTTGGTGATGACCTTGGTGTTCATTCTGATCGTGAACATGTTCGATCTTTCGCTGATCGTGAACTGGTCACGGATTTTCTTAGGGGTCGCGATGCTGATCGCCTTAAGCGTGGCGATTGGCGTATTGAATTGCTACATTATCTTGGTCGTGCCTTTGTGGGAACAGATTTGGTCCATCTTGACACGACCTTTGCTGATCATTTCAGGCGTTTTGTTCTTACCGGAAAGTTTTTCTCAACCCACACTTGGCGTTTTGATGCTCAATCCCATTTGTCACTTCGTCGGCGTTTTGAGGTCAGGAATTTATTCAACATATGATGCTTCGGCGTCGTCCCCGTTATACGTTTTTGCCTTGGCTCTTTTTATCGGAACCATCGGCATGATATTGCTCAGCCGCAATTACAAAGCCTTGTTGCTCAAGTGACGAGAGAGCAAACAGAGCGCAGCCAAGTGAGCGGGCAGACAAAAAAAGACCTAGGAGCGAACCGAGTATGAGTGCCACAAGTAGGGCAAAAAATGCCCTAAGATTTTTATTGGCGACCCCAAAAGAACGCCGCTACGCCCGTAAAATCAAAGCCAGCGGGCAGTTTGACAGGGATTTTTACCGCGGCATGGTACCTGGGCTACATTGGCTCTATAAACAAAACCCGGAACGTCACTATGTGATCTTTGGCGAAGCTTTGGATATCCAGCCAAGCGGATCTTTTTCTCCAAGAGCCTATCTCAGACATAACCCCGACGTTGCCGCAGCCGGAATGCGACCGCTGGAACATTATGTCACCCTTGGCATACAAGAAGGGCGCGTGACGCGCGACCTTCCGGGGTTTGATCTTGTAGACGGCGTGGCATTTCCAATTCTACGCGCAGATCCAACACGCAAAAAGGCTCGGTTCGCCATCGTGGTGCATGTCTTTTACGCCGAGCTTTGGGGGGAAATCGCCGCACGGATCAAAGCGCAATCCTTCGAATACGACCTGTATGTCTCTTATATAAAATCCAAGTCCCACAAAACGGACATCAAAGACTTGGTTCTCGGGGATTTCCCGGAGGCCAAAGTCTATGCGATGCCAAACCACGGGCGCGACATCTATCCGTTTTTGCATTTTGTGGCGGCTGGTTTTCTGGATGGTTATGAGGCCGTGTGCAAACTGCACACCAAGAAAAGCCCCCATCGCACAGATGGCGACGTCTGGCGCCAAGCCTTGATCCAAGGCATTTTGGGAGATCCCGACGCCACGATGACACGGCTTGAAACCTTTTTGACCGCTTGGGACGCCGGGTTTTGGGTGGCCGATGGGCAGCATTACAGCGGCACCGAATGGTGGGGCTCGAATGTGGACACGACCCGCCAACTCCTTGATCGGATCGAAGTGCCTTTGGATGTCTCCTCCCTCGATTTCCCGGCCGGTCGATCTATTGGCTCAAACCAACGATCCTTGCGATGCTGAAATCCATGCAGCTCACGCAGGATCATTTCCAAATTGAAGATCAACAGCTTGACGGAACGACGGCGCATGCAGTGGAGCGCGCTCTTGGCTATATCTGCAAGGCCGCAGGATTGAAAACCTATCAGACGACCGAGATCGACAGCCTGACGCCGAAAGCCAAACCCAAGGCTCCTCAATACGTTACAGCATTTTACCTGCCACAGTTTCACCCGATTGCGGAAAATGACAGATGGTGGGGCAAAGGCTATACCGAATGGACCAGTGTCGTGGCCGCCGAGCCGAATTTTTCCGGCCATGCCCATCCGGTTCTTCCTGCCGATCTTGGGTTTTATGACCTGCGTGTGCCTGAGACGCTAGCGGAACAGGCCAAGATGGCCAAAGCCGCAGGCATCGACGCCTTTTGCGCCTATTATTACTGGTTTGACGGGCAACGGCTTTTGGAAAAGCCGATTGATTTAGTGTTAGATCGGCCTGACGTCGAGTTCCCATTTTACCTGTGTTGGGCGAACGAAAGTTGGCGGCGCAATTGGGATGGGTTGAGCGGTGAAATCCTCATGCCACAGACCTATTTTCCGGGGTTTGCCGGTGATTTGGCCCGCGACATTGCGCGTTACATGCGCGATCCGCGCTACCAGCGCCCTGACGGCATACGCCCGCGATTTGTGATTTACCGACCCGAAGACATGCCCGATCCAGCCGCAGCCGTAGAGCAGATGCGGCAGGTTTGGCGTGACGAAGGCATTGGCGAAGTCGAACTTGGGGCGGTGCTGTTTCACGTAGATGGCGACAGCCCGGTCAAAGACAATCTGTTCGATTTCTGGGTCGAAATGCCACCGCATGGTCTGGTCAAAAGCAATGCCTATCTGTTTGGCGGCCCCGATGGCAACAAGATGCAAACCTCTGTCATGCAGGGATTTAGCGGGCTGATCTACGACTACGCAAAGGCCGCAGCCTATGCGACCTCATCGGCTTACACCAAGCGCCTCCCGAAAACGACGATTGCCGGCATTATGCCGTCCTGGGACAACACCGCCCGGCGTGGAGATAAGGCGCATATCGCCTATGGTGCCAATGTGGGCACGTTCAGGCGTTGGTTGCACAGCCTGCTCGAAAAGCGGATTGCGGGGTCGTACCGCGAGGAGCTTTGGATCAATGCGTGGAATGAATGGGCGGAGAAAGCGGTGCTTGAACCCACAAAACAAAATGGCGACGCCTATTTGAAGGTTCTGGCCGAATTTTGCGGCGATAAAACCCAAAAAGAGACGTAAGCCATGCCCAAACTCGTGATCCATATGGGCACACATAAGACGGCCACAACCCACATTCAGGATACACTTTACAAAAACCGCAGGCTGCTTCGCGCACACGGTTTGGTCTATCCAACGCTGGGTCATGAACGCGGGCATCACGGCCTGGCCTCGGGCTGGATTCCGTTGGGTCCGCGTTATTCTTACAAAAACCCCGAACGTCGGCTGCAAACGCTGAACCGGGGGATTTTGCGGCGGATGAAAGCCAGCGACACTGTTTTTATCAGCTCCGAAGAGTTTTCGCGTTGGAACCCGCGCCATGTCGAGATGGCGCAATTGCGCGGCTTGGTTTCGGATTTTGATGAGATCAAAGTGATCTGTGCATTGCGCACGCAAAGCGGATTTATTCAATCGGTGTATCAACAGGTTTCCGACGACCGCAATCCCGGCAACATTGATGCCTATGTTGACACCGTGGTCGAGCGCGATTTGGTCGAAGGCTTGTTTACAAATTACCATCGGCTTGTGCGCCATATTTCCAACGGCTTTGACCTCAACGAAATCCGTTTGATCAACTATGAACGCGCCTCTGCGCAGGAGGGAGGGATTGTCGGCGCCGTGCTGCAAGAAGCCGGCATCCAAATCGACCCCAAGGCTCTACAACCCTTTGACGCACAGCGGCATTCAAATGTATCGCCTGAACCTTTGGCGACATTTGCGGCCAATTTCGTTGCCCAGACCCACAAAGCTCCGCAATGGCTTGTGCGGGCTGCGGGAAAAACGGTCATTGAGACATTCGGGGCAGAGACACGCACCACGTTGTTTTCCAAGGCTCAGATTGACACTTTGATTGTGACATATGAACCGAAGAACCGCGCGCTCGAACGATTGATTGCCGCAACCCAACCCAAGTTTCGCATGACCCCGATTGACGCGCCTTTGCAAGGGCGCGCGACGCGCAACCAGATCGGCGCAGCGTTTTTTCAGGCCCTGTCCCGCAAGATGATTAAGATAAAACAAGAGGCGCGCGGATAATGGCCAAGGTCGTTTTGCATATCGGCCCGCATAAAACCGGCACGAGCTATATTCAGCGTCGGTTGTTTGCCAACCGGGCTCGTCTCGAACAGGCGGGCCTGTATTACCCCGACATCGGCCCCAATCCGGCCCATCACATTTTGACCGCAAAATGGATTCCGAATCCGGATTTTGACCGCTCTTTGAAAAGCCACGGCGGCATAGACGCGCTTTGGACGAAAATCATCGATACATATGCGCCGAAGGACGGGACGCTTATCCTGTCTGGCGAACCTTTCACGCGGCTTGAACCCGCGCGGGTCGATTTCAAAGAATTGGCGGGGCTTTTGAGTCCGTTCGATGAGGTCCGCATCGTGTACTACGCGCGCGACCCGATCGCATTGACCCAGTCGATTTGGCAGGAAGTGGCCAAAAGCGGACGTTTGCCGGCGATACAGGGCTTTGTTCAGCGGGCCATTGCGACGGGCTTGGCCTCTGGCGTCCCTGTCGATCACAATCTGGTTTTGGACACTCTGGAAGAGGGTTTTTGCCCCGATCAGATCACCATTTTTGACTATGAGACGGTCAAAACCCTGCCCGGCGGCATTTTGCAGGCCTTGTTGAATGTGACTGGGTCAAATTTGGTGGCAGAGGGCACTTTGAAAGAGACCAAACAGGCCAACACCTCACCTGATCCTTTGGCACAGTTGCTTGCGACAGAATTAACCACCCCTGCCCGGCCGCCACATGCCATCTATGACGCTGCGCGCCAGGCTTTGCTCGATCGGTTTGACAAAGCCCCGACGACGATTTTCACACCCGCGCAGATTGCCACATTGAAGGCAAGTTTTGTCGAAAAAAATCAAAGGTTTGAAAAAAGGGTACAGCAACATAGCCCGGCGTTTTCAATGTCACCAAATCGCATTGATCCGCAAACCCATGTGACCCCAAGACAGGTCGGCCCCGGCGTGACCGCCGCCATCGCGCGTCAGATTTACCAACTTGAACGGATCTTATAACCGCTTTGGTGAACAGGGTATATGCGAGTTGATTCAATTCTGAAACTCTTGCCGTTTTTACGCCCGATTTAAAAAAGGCCGCCTTAAGCACTTCGCCCGCATTCTGCCCTTGGTGGTAGACGGAGGTGGGCATGGGGTCCCTGTCAATTTTAGAAACGCTCTGGGCTGACGACGCATTTTTCCTTTCACAGGTGACAACGGGCCTGTTGAACGCCAATGGCACGTTCGTATTTTACGACACAGCCTCGGGCACAAAAGCCTCGACACAGATCATTGGCGGAACCGATCTTAGTTTCTCAACAGAGTCCATAAATTCGGAAGGCTTTGCCTCGATTTCGATTGAAGGCACCGATTTCATCATCCCAAAGGCGGAGCTTTTGGCACTTGCTCAACTCGGTGAGGGCGGTTCACATTGTGTCCAGCTGAACCAATCCACCAGCCACTCAAATCGTGCGGAGATTGCCACGATCGAGATCAACGGCGTGACCCATGTGCTCGCAGCGCTCTCCGAAGGCACTGGCCTCTCTGTCTTTTCAATCAACGCCTCTGC
Source organism: Roseobacter sp. TSBP12 (assembly GCF_009129705.1). Taxonomy (NCBI): domain Bacteria; kingdom Pseudomonadati; phylum Pseudomonadota; class Alphaproteobacteria; order Rhodobacterales; family Roseobacteraceae; genus Roseobacter; species Roseobacter sp. TSBP12. The sequence goes on along the minus strand of NZ_PYIB01000026.1, from coordinate 34,109 downwards.
TGTCGCAGGCGACGCACAAACCCTTTACGATGACGACACGACCCATCTGAGTGACATCAGCGCGCTCTGCACCATGACGGTCAATGGCACGGCCTATGTTTTGGCAGCCTCTGCCACCGAACATGGTCTGACTTTGCTTGAGATCGGCGCAGGCGGGGGGCTGACAGAGGTGGACAGCTACAGTGCGAATGAAGGCCTGCCGGTGACAACGCCCACGGATCTTCAGAGCCTGGACTATGGCGGGAAAACGCTGGTGTTTATGACCGCTGCTGACAGCGGATCTATCACCGTCCTGGAAGTGACAGATACGGGGCAATTGGCGGCCATTGACCAGGTCATCGACACACTGGGCACGCGCTTTGACGGGGCGTCCGCGCTTGATGTCATAGACTATAATGGCACCGCCTATTTGGCTGTTGCTGGCAATGACGGCGGTCTGTCGCTCTTTAAGGTTTTGCCAGACGGGACCCTGGTCCTTTGGAGCAGCATCATTGACACCTTTGACACGGCCCTTTTGAACGTGTCTTCACTGACTTTTGTCACCACGAACAACGGCTTGGAATTGATCGCCACATCCACCGGCGACACCGGCCTGACCCGGATCGCGGTCGATGTTTCCAATCAAGGCGCGGTTTTGTCGGCGAGCACAGGCACCGCAGATGACGACATCATCATCGCCACAGACACCGGCAGTACCCTATCGGGAAACGGCGGCGCAGATATTCTTGTCGATGGCGCGGGAAGCGATACGATGACCGGGGGAAACGGCGCCGATATTTTTCAGTTTCGGCCCGATGGGGTTACGGATTACGTCACCGATTTCAATTACGCATCCGATACCATTGATCTGTCCCATTTCCCTTTGTCAGGCTCGGCAAACAGTGTCGAAATTGAAATGACAACGACCGGCTTTGTGCTGACATTCGGTGGTGAGCGTATTGTCGTGACCACCTATGACGGGATGCCTGTCCCACTCGCCGCATTTGTGGATACGATTTTGTTTAACGCCGATCACGTCATCATCGGAGAACGGATCGACAATTCTGCCGCGGCGACAATCGAGGGGACAGACGGCAACGACATCATTTCGGGCACCTCCTCCAACGACATTTTGCTTGGCCTTGGGGGCGCGGATGTTTTTGTGGCCTCCAGCGGCGGAGACACCATCAACGGTGGCGATGGCATCGACACGGTTGACTACAGCTTGTCCGCAATCGCGGCCAATATTGATTTGCAATTCAGCGCGCTCAACTCAGGAGCTGCGGCGTCTGACACTCTGGTGTCGATCGAAAATGTGATCGGGACACAGTATGATGACGTGATCAAGGGGGACACCGAGAACAACACACTCTCAGGCTTCGATGGCAATGACAGGCTTGTGGGCCAGGATGGTGATGACATTTTGGTCGGCGGACTGGGCACGGATATTCTGGATGGCGGCGGTGGCTTTGATACGGCCAGCTACAGCGAGTTCGTCACCGACCTGACGCTGAGCCTTTTGAATCCAGACGACAATGTCGGATTGGGCGCTGAAGGGGACAGCTATATTGGCATTGAGAACCTGATCAGCGGGGATGGCAACGACATTGTTTATGGCGATGATGGCGACAATCACCTCTATACACGGCTTGGTCATGACTATGTCGAAGCAGGGGGTGGGGATGACATCGTTATCGCGAGCCATGGCAATGACACTGTCTATGGTGGGGCCGGGAATGACATTATAAACGGCGGCAACGGGAAGGACCGATTGGTCGGCGACAGCGGCAATGATCGTCTTGTTGGTGAGGACGGGGATGACACGCTCCTGAATTTAGAAGGTGTGGGGTGGTTGATTGCCGGGAATGGCGATGACTTTTTGCTGGATGGGTCAGGGAACAGTGTTTTGGCCGGGAACGCAGGACATGACCGCATGAATGGAGGCGGGGGCAATGATCGTATGCTCGGCGATGCGGGCGATGACATCATGTCTGGCGGCAACGGTATTGATCGGATGACGGGCGGCTCAGGGAACGACAGTCTCACCGGGGGAAACGGCGCGGATATTTTTGTGTTCCGTGACGGCAGTGAAATGGACACGATTACGGACTTCGAGATCGGAATTGACCGTCTCTTCATCGACGCCGTTCTGACCGATGGAAATTACGATGCCAACCATACCATCGCGACCTATTGTACGCTCAGCGGCACCGATGCGATTTTCGACTTTGGCGGGGGAGATATCATTGTTTTGAACAATATCAACGATTTGTCATCTTTGGCGGACTCCATTCTCATCACATAAAATCGCGTTAAAATTCATAAATAATGTCTTAATTCAGTTCGTTTTTTATGAAATAACCAAGTGAGCTTGTCTTATTATGAGTAGGGGACCAGATGGTACCGACAGACCCGAAATACAACCTGCAATGGCACTTTGACCTTATTGGCGACATCGAAAAGATTTGGAGCGAATTCAATGGCTCCGGCGTCAACGTGGCCGTGTATGACGATGGCATGGACGTCGATCACCCCGATCTGGTGGGCAATTACGACGCGACACTCGAGTCAAACGTCGCTGGTGTCGATGGCGACTACAACACCAACACGGACTCACATGGCACCGCCGTTGGCGGGATTATTGCCGGTGCAGAAAACGGTTCCTACGGTGTTGGCGTGGCCTTTGGGAGCGAACTGACAAGCGTCGATTTTCTCAATGATGGCCAGGACCTGTTGCTCAATGGGATGTCCGGGATCACTGCGTTCAAAAACCTGATGAACGAAATGGCGAAGTTCGACATCATCAACAACTCATGGGGGTCTACCCCCATGTATGATTCAGTTTATAATTCCATTTCCAGCACCTCAAGCGGCAACGCCTCCATCTATCAAGACGGGGTGGTCTATGCGACGACAAACGGGCGTGACGGGCTTGGCTCGATCATCGTCAAAGCTGCCGGGAACGAGGCAAACAACTCTTATTATCAGGACTACGGTGTCTACGGCAACGCACAGGGTGACGAACTCAATTCCGCGTTTGAGATCATTTTGGTCGCGGCAACGGATAAAAATGGCGATGCCGCATCTTATTCAAACTTTGGCGCGAACGTTTTGGTGACGGCACCCGCTGCATCCGAGACCACGGACATCGTCGGCACGGGCGGCTATTCCGACACAGCATGGGCCACCAATTTTGGCGGAACCTCCGCGGCAACTCCTGTGGTAAGCGGCGTGACCGCGCTGATGTTGGATGCCAATGAAAACCTCGGCTGGCGCGATGTCCGCATGATCCTTGCCATGTCCGCCTCCTTGACTGGCAGCAATATTGGCTCAAGCGCGACCGGGTATGAGGTTGCGCAGTGGGGCATCAATGACGCGACCAATTGGAACGGCGGCGGCAACAGCTTTCACCTGAATTATGGCTACGGGATGGTGGACGCTTACGCCGCCGTGCGTATGGCCGAAGTTTGGCTCGACCTCTACGACACAGCCAAGACAACGGCCAATATCGACTCTGTCACCCTGACCAACAACACCAACCAGCGGATTAGTAACTCAACTGGTGCCATATCCACGGTGACCTGCAACACCGATATCGCGCTGGAACATGTCAATGTGACGATCAGCACGGATCACTATTACATGGAGGATCTCACCATCTATCTGGTGGGACCGGATGGCACCTATATTCCCCTTTTGGACCAAGAGGGCGGGTCGGCAGATTTGGGCACTTGGACCTTTGGCGTGGCTGCCGTCATGGGCATGTCGTCGGTTGGAACATGGTCCGTCGTGGTGGCAGACAATTTCTCCGGTGACAGTGATTATTACTACATCGACTATATCACGATTGAATTCCAGGGCGCTGAGGCCACGGCAAATTCTGTCTACACCTACACAGACGACTTTTTAACGATGCTGGCGCTGGAAAGCACCCGCGGCACCTTGGCCGACACGGACGGGGGCACAGACTGGATCAACATGGCGGCAATCACCGGCGATGTTCTGGCCAATCTCACCTCCTCTGTGCAAGTCGACAATGCCACTTGGGTGACACTCAACGGCTCGGTCGAGAACATCGTGACTGGCGATGGCGATGATGTTTTGTACGGCAACAGCGGCGCAAATATTCTTCAGGGGATGCGCGGAAACGACGTTTTGGTTGGTGGCGACGGGGCCGACACTTTGCGGGGCGGGGCTGGCACCGATTCAGCCTCATATTCCAACGCGTCCGGGATCGTGATCGCTGACCTCATCAATGGCGGTTCCGGCACCGGCGATTCCGCGGGGGATACCTATTCTTCCATCGAAAACCTCACCGGCTCCGGATACAACGATGACCTGCGTGGCACCCATGGCAACAACATCCTCTCTGGCGGGGCTGGCAATGACTTTATGATGGGCCGAAACGGCGACGATATTTTGATCGGCGGCGGTGGCAATGACACCCTGACCGGGGGTGACAATTTTGACGTGCTCAACGGCGGCATTGGCAATGATCGCCTCAATGGCGAGGCTGGTGGTGACCGGATGTTGGGAGACGCTGGTGACGACGTGCTCTATGACATTTATGGCAACAACCAAATGTTTGGTGGCTCCGGCAATGACACCTTGCTTGATGGCAGCGGCAGCGGCGTCCTCTTTGGCAACACGGGTGCTGACCGGTTGATTGGCAACAGCGGCAATGATCGTATGTATGGCGATCAGGGCAATGACACTCTGAGCGCCGGGAACGGCAATGATACCGTTGTTGGTGGCGCTGGGAACGACTACATGCTCGGCGGCAATGGCGCGGATAAGTTCGTGTTTTATGAAAACGACGGCGCTGACCGCATTGCGGATTACGAAATCGGCGTGGACCGCCTTTTCATCGACGGCACCATTGCAGGCACCGACATCAACGCTCTTGTGAGCAATTATGCTGATGTGGTGGATGGCAATATCGTCTTTGACTTCGGTGGCGGCAATACGATCTCTCTGTTGGGCGTCACAGATATTGGCAGCATCGCCAACGACATCCTGATCATCACCTAAGCGGGCGATTTAGAATATCACGCACCATTTGGCGGGCCTGTTGGGTCCACAACTCCGGGCTAAAGCTGGACCGCCAAGTGGTGTGCGATGTCACACGGTAGTCCGGCGCTCGAATGAGGCGGGTATAAAGCTGATCCAGTCTGAGAGCCGCCTCTGACGGCTGACCCAAAGGCAAAGCTGCGGCAAAGGGATGTGCCTTGAGAAACACTTGGTTTGCGGGAATGTCGCTCAGGGCCAGAGCAAGACCGCATTCAAACGCCTCATGTACGCCGATCGACATGCCCTCATAGCGCGATGTCAAAAGATACAGATCCGCATCACTCAAAGCGGACGCGACATCGTGGGTCGGGCCATGAAAGCGAACTCGATCTATCAGTGGGCCCAGAACGGCACGAAATTTTTTGATCAGAGCTTCGGATTGTGTGCCTGCGCCCCAAAGATCAAGCCGCCAAGGGATTGTGACACGCGCAAGAATATGCGCGGCTTCGATCAGATTTTTTTGATAGCTCGCGCGCGTGGTCATCACGATGCGCAGCGGCCCGGTGAGTGCCTGGCTGGGCGCTGTGTGAACCAACCCCGTATGCGACCCCATATGCGACACTGTGCCAAGGGTCTGAAAATCATGGCGCCCAACCATGGATGGCGGCAAAGCGGCGCAGTAGAACTGTACGTCTTCTTGGGTCAGCAGGTGAATATGATGCGGGCGCGTATGGCGCAGGTGGCGCATCTCGATGAATTTTGACATGGCTTTCAGGGGCGGTCGGTGACCGGGGCCAAAGGGCAGCCCATGCAAACTGACGGCGAGGCGTGAAAAACTTGGCGTGGTTTCCGAAAAAAGATCACGGCACAGATGAACGGCCATGCGCGCATGAGCCCAGACCAAGGATGGCTTTTCGCTCAAAATAACCTGTTCAAGACGACTGCGGGCACGACGTTGATGAAAAGGATTGAGGGTGGTCGCCAAACCATCCACAGCGATGTGACGCACCCCCGTCGCCAACCGACCATAGCCCCCCTGATCCGGTTCGGACACAATAACACTCTCGATGTCATCGCCTGCGGCTTCGGTTACCGCCTTGATAAAGGTTGGAACACCGGAGGGCACACCAGAGCCACCGACGAACAGGATTTTCGGACGATCACGCATAGTCACAGACCACAGCCGTGAGGAATGTCAGATGCGACAGCGTACCTTGGCGCCGCACGGGCAGACGCCGCATCGCACGCAGGCGCGAAAGCGGCCCTTTCGCCCGGCGCGCCGCACAAAAGCGATCCAAGAGGGTTTGGTTTTCTGGCGTCAGCCGATCATAAACCGCGCGCAATGCCACCACATGGCAATCAATACGCGCCCGATAAAGCCCTTTGGTTACGGCCAGTTTGTTGGTCAGCCACGTCAGACCATGTTCCCCCGCACCAAGAATGTTTTGGCTGTGCTGGCGATACTGCACAACGGGTTCGGGATCATAAATCACGATGCCGCCAACCCCGCTGATCAATTGATACAGCCACCAATCATGCGCAAAAACGCCCGATGCAAGCGGCGCTGTGCGGCGGGCGAGATCAAGGGCGGCTCGGTTCAAAACGATGGTATTCCCCGGCGCGATGTTTTCGATCAGGGCATTGGCGAAAGACGGCGGGCGCGTATAGAGCAATGTGTCGCCCACAATGCCCCTTTCCGTCAAAACATGCCGCCGCGCGCAATACAGCGCGGGCTGGTCGCCAAAGTCACGCAGCGCATCAACGGCGCGGGCCAATTTGTCACGGTTCCAGATGTCATCTTGATCTGAAAACGCCCCGGCCTCGCAGTCAGCCGGGAGCTCGCGCAGGCCCATTAGAAAATTAGCCACAAACCCCGCAGGCTCGGCACAGCGATAGGAGATGCGCGGATCGCGCTGAGTTGACGATTGCGCCAACGCACTCGTTGCGGTTTGCGGGCCATCGTCGCGGATCACCATCACCCAATCTGTGTGGCTTTGATCCTGAATCGAGCGGATTTGATCCGTGATCCAAAGGGGGCTGTCATGCAGTCCAAGAACGATCCCGACTTTCACCCCAGCCTCCCTCCTCTCGCATGCCGCGTAGAATGTTTGGGCCACGCAATCGCTTGCGGGGCCCAAAGGTTACGCGTCGAGGTTTTCGACGTTGAGCGCATTGTCTTGAATGAACTCGCGACGCGGCTCGACAACATCGCCCATCAGCTTGGTAAAGATGTCATCGGCTTCGGCGAGGTCTTCGATTTTGACCTGCAACAAGGTGCGAGCCTCAGGATCAAGCGTGGTTTCCCAAAGCTGATCCGGGTTCATCTCACCCAGACCTTTGTAGCGCTGAAGCGACAGGCCCTTTTCGCCTTCTTCAAGGATGGCGTTCAACAACTCGATCGGACCGTGAATCAACGTTTCGCGATCCTTGCGCGCGAGGCGCGAGGGGTCTTTGAACACGCCGTTGGTCGCCGCGACCTCTTGGTTGATCCGGCGGGCTTCGCCCCCGCGCAGGATCGCGCCATCCAGGGTGCGCACCTCTTCGACACCACGCAAAACGCGGGTCAAACGGATGCCGACATCCTGAGTCGGGCGACCGGTCCAGCCGCGTTCAAACTCACGCGCGATCATATCCAAACGCCGTGCCACCATATCGGCGGTGCCCGACAGATCGGCGTCTACACGCCCCGGCTCAAACGCCCCGGCAAGGGCGGCTTGTTCGATGATGTGGCGTGGGTAATGCGTTGGGAAGGCTTCCAAAATCCGCTTGAACGTACGCGCGCCTTCGACCACGCGGGCCAAATCCGCCCCGGCAATCTCTTCGCCGGACTTGAGCCGCAACACCGCCCCATCGACACCTTGCTGGATCAGATATTCTTCCATCGCCGCTTGGTCTTTGAGGTACACCTCGGACTTGCCGCGCGCGACCTTGTAGAGCGGTGGCTGGGCGATAAACAGGTGCCCGGCCTCGATCAGCTGCGGCATTTGGCGGAAGAAGAAGGTCAACAACAGCGTCCGAATGTGGGCGCCATCAACGTCCGCATCGGTCATGATGACGATTTTGTGGTAACGCAGTTTTTCGAGTTTGAACTCATCGCGCCCGATGCCCGTCCCCAGCGCCATAACAAGGTTACCAATCTCTTGGCTGCCCAGCATCCGGTCAAACCGCGCACGCTCGACGTTGAGGATTTTACCTTTGAGCGGCAGGATCGCCTGTGTCCGACGGTCCCGGCCCGTTTGGGCGGACCCCCCAGCGGAATCCCCCTCGACGAGGAAGACTTCGGTCTGGGACGGGTCCTTTTCCGAGCAATCCTTGAGTTTGCCGGCCAAAAAGTTCACATCAAGCGCCGATTTGCGCCGGGTGAGATCACGCGCCTTACGCGCCGCCTCGCGGGCCTGTGCGGCCTCGACGATCTTGCTGACGATGACCTTGGCCTCGCGCGGGTTTTCATCCAGCCACTCGGTGAGTTTTTCGCTTACAAGGTTTTCAACCGCAGGACGGACTTCGGAAGACACCAACTTGTCTTTGGTCTGCGACGAGAATTTCGGATCCGGCACTTTCACCGACAAAACACAGGTTAAGCCTTCGCGCGCGTCATCGCCGGTAAAAGTGATCTTTTCGCGTTTGGCGATGCCGGAATCAGCGGCGTATTTGGTCAACGTCCGGGTCAGTGCGCCGCGAAAGCCCGCCAAATGGGTGCCGCCGTCGCGTTGCGGGATGTTGTTGGTAAAGGGTAGCACGTTTTCATGGTAGCTGTCGTTCCACCACATCGCGACCTCAACGCCAATGTCATCCCGTTCGCCGGTGACGAAAATCGGTTCCGGCATCATCCCGGTTTTGTGACGGTCAAGATATTTGACGAACTCTTTGACGCCGCCCTCATAGAACAGCTCGGTTTTGAGCGGATCGGCGGGACGGTGATCTTCGAGAATGATCCGCACACCGGAGTTCAAAAACGCCAATTCGCGCAGACGTTTTTCCAGCGTCTCAAAGGAGTAATCGAGGTTGGAGAATGTGCCAACCTCGGGATCGAGCGTTTTGGCCGAGGCCATGAACCGCACTTCGGTGCCGGTTTCATCGCCCGCATCGCCGATCACCTTGAGGTGCTCAACGGTATCGCCACGCTCAAACCGCGCTTGGTGGATTTTACCATTGCGCCAGACTTTGAGTTCAAGCCAGTCGGACAATGCGTTTACAACCGACACGCCCACGCCGTGCAGACCGCCGGAGACCTTGTAGGAGTTGCTGTCGAATTTGCCGCCCGCGTGCAGTTGGGTCATGATGACCTCGGCGGCCGAGACGCCCTCTTCGTGGTGCATGTCGGTGGGAATGCCACGACCGTTGTCACGCACCGAAACCGAGCTGTCTTTGTGGATGATGACGGTCACATAATCGGCATGACCGGCCAGAGCCTCGTCAATCCCGTTGTCCACCACCTCATAGACCATGTGATGCAGACCGGAGCCATCGTCTGTGTCGCCGATATACATACCGGGACGTTTGCGAACGGCTTCTAAGCCCCTGAGAACCTTGATGGAATCTGCACCATATTCGGAGGGATCGTGTGGCGTATCGGACATGCGGAGTACCTTGTTATTTCTTGCGCTTTTTATACGCGACCGCAGGCGGGATGTCACGCAAATGACACGAGAAAAGGACGGTTTGCGGATCAGACGAAAGGGATCACCAATGCGACGAAAATCAACAGGCTTCCAGCGCCGATATTCATCCGCCTAAGCGCGCGCGGAGAGGTCATAATCCTGCGCACAGCACCGACAGAAGCCCCCAAAATCAGGTTGCCAACCAGCGGGATCAGTGCCGAGACCGCACAGATCGCCACGATGTCGGGCATTGTCAAAGTGGACAGGTCAAAAAAGCCCGGCAGAAAGCCCATGTAGAACAAGATCGCTTTGGGGTTGCCGATAATGCAAATCAGCCCCGCGACAAATCCGGCCCACATGCCGGGGCGCGTGAGGCGGCTGTCGGCGGCGATTTTTTTGTCGGCATGGCGGATCAACATCGCCCCCATGAACAGGAACATCGCCACCGCGACCCATCTGAGCACGGTCAAAAAGTCGCTAAATTCAGATACGATCCAGGACACACCAAGGATCGCCAAAAGCGACCACAACACATCGCCAATCACCACGCCCAACGCCAAGGGCCATGCCGCGTTAAACCCGCCCGACAGCGCGCGCGCCAACATCGCCAACCACACCGGGCCGGGGGTCAAAAACAACACCAAAAGGGCAAAGGCATAGAGGCCAAGATCGCCAAATGCGATGGTCATAGGATTTCTTTCAAAAGGGACGATCCGCCCTCCTCAGAGACCTCATAGCGGGCGGCACGCCCGTCGAGTCTGCGAAAAGTTCGGGACCGGTTCCGGTCATAAATGCCTGAGCGCCCAGCGCGCAGATTTCATGATAGAGCGCGGCGCGGCGGTTGGCGTCAAGATGGGCGGCGACCTCGTCGAGCAGAAAGATCGGCGCGGCGCCAAAGTCCTCGGCCAAGGCACGGCCATTGGCGAGGATCAGTGAGATCAACAGCGCCTTTTGCTCCCCGGTCGAACATTGATCGGCGGCCACATCTTTGGCCGTATAGACCGCCGCCAAATCGGCGCGGTGCGGCCCGATCAGCGTGCGCCCGACGTGCATGTCACGGGGGCGAGCGTCGGCATAAGCGGCGAGCAAATCATCCCGTTCCACCGGCAAAGGCAGATCATCGGAGGCCTTCAGCGTCAAATGCGCTGCAGGAAAGGCGGTTTCGGCCCCGTCTTGCGCCCGCGCCAAACGTTCAAGCGCGTTCAGGCGATTGGTCATGATCACCGCGCCTGATCGGCCATTTGCGCCTCAAGCGCGTCATACCAATGGGCATCGCGCACCATGTCTTTGAGCAGACGATTGCGATCCCGCATCGCCTTTTCATAGGCCAAAACCGCCTCTGCATGGCGTGGTTCAAACGACATCACCATCCGGTCCAAAAACCGCCGCCGCCCCTCAGGCGCTTCGATCCAAAGCCGGTCCATCGCTGGGATCAGCCAGACCACACGGGCGATCCGGCCCAACGCCACCTGTGGTGCTGATTTGCCGTCGACCCGCACGGTGCGCGCAGAGCCCGGTTCGGCCCATGTTTCCAGCTCATGCATTTGATGCAGAGAGACAAGATCGGCGCGGATTTTCCAACCCACCCCGACCGATTTGTGCCCGATCTCATCAGGCGCGGCGCGGCGCAGGCCCCGTCCCGGCGAAAGCAAAGACACCGCCTCAAGAATGTTGGTTTTGCCTGCGCCATTGGCACCGTAAATCGCAACAGGCCGCCCGTCCAATTCAAGACGTGCGGCCCGGTGGGAGCGAAAATGCGACAGGCTCAGCTCTTCGATGTAGAGACGGCCCATTGCTGCTCACTTGTCTTTCAGGTGGTTGAACGGCTCAAACCCGCATCGGCATGACGACATAGACGGCGGAGGTATCATTGCCTTCGCGCATCAGGGTCGGGTCGCCCGAGGAGTTGAACAAAAACACGGCATTCTCGCGGTCCACTTGCGAGGCGATTTCGAGCAAGTATTTGGCATTAAATCCAATTTCCAGACGCTCATCATTGTAGGCCACGGCCAATTCTTCCTCGGCGGCACCCGAATCTGGGGCGTTCACAGAAAGGATCAGCTTGTCTTCTTCGAGGGTCAATTTGACCGCGCGCGAGCGCTCAGAGGACACGGTGGCCACACGGTCGACCGCCTTGGCAAAATCCGCTGCATCGACTTCGAGTTTGCGAGTGTTTCCAACCGGGATCACACGGGTGTAATCCGGGAAGGTGCCGTCGATCACCTTGGAGGTCAGGGTGATTTCCGGGGTGGCAAAACGTACTTTCGCCTCGGACACGGAGACCGCGATGGTCATATCGTCGTCATCCAACAGCTTGCGCAATTCGCCGACGGTTTTGCGCGGCACAATCACGCCGGGCATCTCGGCGGCCCCATCAGGGAGCACCGCGTCGATGCGCGCCAAACGGTGACCGTCCGTCGCCACACAGCGCAGCGATTTGCCATTTTCACTATCCGCAATATGCATGAACACGCCGTTCAGGTAATAGCGGGTTTCTTCGGTCGAGATGGCGAATTTCGATTTATCAAACAGGCGGCGCAACACCGGGGCCGGGATCGCGAAATTGCTGTCATATTCCGAAGAGGCCATCATCGGGAAATCTTCTTTGGGCAAGGTGGCCAAAGAGAAATTCGACCGACCCGCTTCAACCGTCAAACGGCCATTTGTGCCATCATCGGTGAGCTGAACCATTGCACCATCGGGCAATTTGCGCACGATCTCGTGGAGCATGACGGCGGAGACCGTCGTGGCCCCGGCGCGTTCAACCATGGCGGTGCATTTGTCCACCACCTCGATGTCAAGATCGGTGGCACGGAAGGACACCATGTCGCCCTCAGCCTCAATCAATACGTTGGCGAGGATCGGAATGGTGTTCCGACGCTCAACGACGGATTGCGCTTGGCCGACGGCTTTCAAAAGTGTGCCGCGTTCGATGCTGATTTTCATGCCACCCTCGTAGAATTCATAAGCCGGGGAGTTGAGCCTAAACCATTCATCCCCGGGCGCAAGATATTGTTTAACGGGACTGTGTTGTTTTGGGACCAGAGCGTCAAGGGCCGCACGCATCGCCAGAGACATTTGTCACGGCGATGCAGCGGATTGGGCTCAGTTTTTGTCCAATTATGCCTTCAAGCGCCCCCGCACTTAGGCTTCAAGAGCGCGGCGCAGCATTTCGACGTCATCGGCGATTTGGCTGTCGGTGCCTTTGAGTTCCTCAATCCGACGCACGCCATGCATTACCGTGGTGTGATCTCGCCCGCCAAAACGACGACCAATTTCCGGCAAGGACCGCGAGGTCAGTTGTTTGGCCAGATACATCGCCACCTGACGTGGACGCGCGATGGAGCGGACCCGTTTGGGGCCGATCATGTCAGACAGGCGAATGGCGTAATGCTCGGAGACTTTGCGCTGAATTTCCTCAACCGTGACCTTGCGATCCGATTGTTTGAGAATGTCGGCGAGGCATTCTTGGGTCAAATCAAGGGTGATCTCGCGGCCCACCAAGGAAGCGAAAGCAAAGAGGCGCATCAAAGCCCCCTCCAACACGCGCACGTTGGTCGAAATGCGATGGGCCAAAAATTCCAACACACCATCAGAGAACTGAAGCCCCGGATATTGGGCGCGGTAGGCTTCGGCTTTGGTTTGAAGAATGCCGAGACGCAGTTCGTAATCGGTCGGGTGCAGATCGACCACAAGGCCGCATTGCAGACGCGATTTGATCCGGTCTTCGAGGTTCTTGATCTCCCCCGGTGCGCGGTCGGCGGAGATGATGATTTGCTTGCCCTGATCTACCAACGCATTGAAGGTATGGAAGAATTCTTCTTGGGTGCTGTCTTTTCCGGCGATGAATTGAACATCATCGACCATCAACACATCCACCGAGCGAAAGATTTGTTTGAAGTCGATCATCTGACGATCACGCAGGGCCTGAACGAACCGATACATGAATTGTTCGGCAGAGAGATACAGAACGCGCAGCTCCGGGTTGCGGGTGCGGGTCTCGTGAGCGATGGCGTGCATCAAGTGGGTCTTGCCGAGGCCAACACCGCCGTAAAGGAACAATGGGTTAAAGGTCACGGGGCCACCTTCGGCGACACGCTTTGCGGCGGCATGGGCCAATTCGTTGGGTTTACCCACGACGAAATTGTCAAAAGTGAACCGTGCATCAAGCGGCGCACCGGGCAATTCGGCGGGCTCGACCGGGGCCACAACGGGTGCGGCGGCGGGCTTTGGCTCTGATGTTGCAGGCTGCGGCTGATGCGCCGCAACTTTAAATTCAACACGGGACGCGGGGGCATTTGCGGCCTTGAGATGTGTCAGAATGGTATCGGCAAAATTGCGGGACACCCAGTTGGCCATAAAGCTGGTCGGCACGGAAAAGACCGCAACACCGTTGTCCACTTTTGTCAGTTCGAGCGGCTCGATCCAGTTTGCAAAATTGTTCCGCCCTACGGACTCGAGCAATTGTTGTTTAACACGTCCCCACGTATCGTTTTTCATTTTTATGTTCGACCCATTATCGTTGTTTATGCAATGCCGGATTTTCCGACATCGGGCGCAGGCAGCAGACTGCCTGAACCGTGGCTCTTGCGCCTCGGATCGTCTCGATATTCATGGGACCAGCATACAAAGGCCGTTCATACGACTCCCTCACAAAGTCGCATGTTTCCGGCACCAGTGCCCATGTTTGTCGCGCCTAACCTGTACAAACCCATAGAAAACAGGGGCCTCACACCCTGCTAAACAGAATTTGCACACGACAGGCGCGGGTTGTTTGGACACATCAAAACCGACAAACGCCAAAGCGTTATCGGCCTAGATAGCCTTTGGCCTGAGTACCCCTACCCAGACGAAAAGCCTCAACGGCGTGCAAGCGGATCAAATTCTAATCCCGGACGGGCAAATGTAGCTGTCCGTTTGCCTTGCACGATTCCTGAATGTCCCCCAAGACGACGTGAATCGCAGGGGCAAGCTAGCAACCTGTGGAGCACCCGCGCAATCGAACTTCGCGCTTGACTCTGTCTTTCCTCAAACCGAATCCAAAAAGGCCTTTTGTCACCACAGCCTGCGTGATGAAATTGTCTCAGGTTTGCGTATTTGACGACCGGATACAGTTTGTCCCGTTGCGCCCTGTAAGCGAGATTTGGCAGACGCTGCGGCTGCGAAAGATTCGCTGCACGGCAAAAATGTTTCGGCAAAAAATATGCTGTTAAAATACGCAGATCACGCGACCGTGGCGATGGTCGAATACAATATGGCCGCACCTGAAGGCCGGAGTCAAAATGTCCGGACGCGCGGTATGCGCATCCGGTCTTTTGCAGAAACGATCTGGGGCACCAAGGTGGCCCGAACCGTTACAAATCCGGCGAAACCTTCCAGTCACGCAAGCGATAGACGGTGCCCGGACGCGGGAACGGCGTATCCGATTTCTCACGCAGGCGGCGTTTGAACGAATGGATCGGGGTTGCCCGATCATCAATGCGCACCTCGACCACCGAAGGTCCGTCATGGGCAAAAGCACGATCCAAAGCCGGGCCGATCTCGTCAGGTTTTTCAACATAGATGCCCAAAAGCCCAAGCGCCGCCGCTGCGCCCGCATAGCCCGGAACCGAGCTTTGACTTTCCAGATCAACCGACTGGACGTTGTTGAAATACAGCTCCTGCCAGAGTTGAATCCAGCCCAATTTACCGTTGTTGATCACCACGTTGACAACCTTTTGGTCATATTGGCACATGGTCGCCAATTCGCCGATCGTGTAGGAAAACGCGCCATCGCCCGCGACGGTCACGATCCGCGCATTTGGCCGCACGGCTGCCGCGCCAATCGCCCCCGGCACGGCATAGCCCAAGCCCCCCTGTCCGCGCGCAAACAGGAACTGACGCCCCGGTTTTTTCGCCGGAATATAGCCGGAAATCCAACCCGCCGAAAACGAGGCGTCGGAGACCACGATGTCATCTTCCTCAAGCCGTTTGGCGATCTCATTCATAATACGCGGCGGTTGGATCGGCAGCATATCGGAGGCAATTTCGACGGCTTTGTCAGCGTCACAGGCCGCTTTGACCTCGGAAATGCGGGCGAGCCACTCGTTGTGCTCTGGCACATCGCCCAAAGCGGTGCCAAGCGCCAAAACGGTCTCGCGCACATCGCCCATCAGCGCCACGGTCGGTCGGAACGTCCGGCCATGTTCGAGCGGATCGAAATCAATGGTGATGGTCGCTTGTTCCGGCAGCGGCAAAGACCAGTTCATGCCCGTGTTTTGGCTGACTTTCGAACCACACCAAACCACCAGATCGGCCTCTTTGATCAGATCAATGGCCGCTTTTGACCCCAGAGGATTGAGCACCCCCGCCGCATAATCGCGCGTTTCCGGCACCGATCCTTTGCCCGAGAGGCTTGTCACCACAAGGCCATTAAACGTGTCGGCAAACTCGGTGACAATCTCGGCGGCATCCGAACCATGCACACCGCCGCCACAGACCAGAGCCGGACGTTTGGCTCGTTTGATCAGCGCGGCTGCGGCGGCAATCTCGCCTGCGGGCGCACAGCTGCGCATGTAAGGCATCTGAACCGAACGATCATCGACCTTGATTTTCAACAGGTCTTCGTCCCAGTCCGCATCGAAAATATCATGCGGAATAATCAACGCCACGGGACCGGGGCGCGGCGAGGTGGCCACCCGAAATGCGGTACGGATCAATTCCGGCAGGGCCGCAACCGAGGGCACCAAATAAGCCTCTTTCGAGCAGCTTTTGAAAAAGCTGAGCTGATCAAAGCCTTGGCTGGCAATGCCTTTTTCTTTCAGCGGCAACCAATCGAGCGGCAGCTCGCCAATGATCCCGATCATCGGGATCGAGGCATTGAGCGCCTCCAAGAAACCTGCGGGAAGCAGGTTCGCCCCCGGCCCCACCGTCACGTCACAAATGCCGGGCTTGCCGGTCAGACGCGCATAGGCGTCAGCGGCATAGGCGGCATTGCGTTCGTCGCGCATCAGGATATGGCGGATACGATCGGTGCGGCGCGAAATGCCATCATGGAGCGCAGTGGTCTGTCCGCCGGGCATCCCGTAGACATATTCGACCCCGTATTGTGCAAGCATTTCAGCGATGAGGTCTCCGATATGAGCCATGATTTTTCCTTTCATTGGCAGTAGGATTCCGGGCCACAGCCGAGGGCTGCAACCGAAAGTCGATAAAAATGAGATGTTTAGGCGTTAATGCGCGGGTGGGCTGGCCCGGCTTCGCGCGGCTTGGCGATGCATCAAGGGACGCAGTGCCGCATGGGTTTCAAGATAGATCTCCATCTGTGAACTGAGCTGCGCATGGCGCGTGGGCTCAGGATGAATTTCGGATCGAATGCGCACCATCGCATCGGCGGCCTGTTCCAGCGACGGATACAGCCCCGCGCCGACCGCCGCCGTGATCGCGGCGCCAAAAGCGGTGGCTTCGCCCACTTCGGGAATGCGCAGAGTGACGCCCGTGGCATCGGCGTGCATCTGCGCCCAAAACGGCGAGCGCAACACCCCCCCGGCCAACGTCATGGTTTTGACCTCCAGCCCTCGTGCCTGCAAACGACCCAAAATATTGGCGGTGCCAAGCGCCACAGATTCCATCAGCGCACGGGTGATGTCGGCGCGGCCATGTTTGAGCGTCAGCCCCCAGATCGCGCCTTGCAGATCGTAATCGGTGAAAGGGTTGCGATTGCCTTGCCAGAAATCGAGCACGACCAAACCATTGGCGCCGGGCGGGGCGGCTTCGGCTTGGGCCAACATCTCCTCATAGCCATTGTCGCCCTCATGCAGCAGATCATGCCACCACCGCAGAATCCCGCCCGAGGACACTTGCCCGCCCTCCATGACGAACGTACCTTGGCTGACGCAATCGGGATGCGGGCCAAACAGGCCTTCGATCTCGACATCCTCGGCCACCACGGGCAGCACCAGATGCGAAGTGCCGGTGATCAGCGCGGTTTCGCCGGGGCGCAGGGTGTTCAGCCCGACCATGGCGACATAGGCATCGGTGCCCCCGGCCACGACCAGTGTTTTGGGTGACAGTCCCATCTGCTCGGCCGCCTGCGCTGTGATCGGACCGATCGGATCGCCCAAGGCGGGCATGTCTTTGGGAAAGCGTTCAGTGATGCCCGCAAGCCCAATCGCGTCGAGAAAATCAACCGGCCAGCCCCCCGCGCGCGGATTGTAAAACCAGCGATTGATGGTGTGGTTCTGACCCAGGGTCAGCGTCCCCGACAGGCAAAGCGCCATGTAATCCGTCATTTCGACGAACCAGCGGGTGGCGGTATAGGCCTCTGGCTCATTGTCTTTGAGCCACATGATTTTCGGCAAAGCGGTTTCGGCGGAAACGCCTGCGCGTGACCGACGCAGGGCCGGGTGTCCGGTGTGCTCGATCCGGCGGGCTTGCGGCGAGGCGCGGTTGTCCATCCACAAGATCGCATCGGACACAGGCGTCAAATCGGCATCCAAAGACACCAAAGTGCTTGAGGTGCCATCAGCACAGATCGCCGCAATGCGCGCGGGATCAATGCTGGCCTCAACGATCACGCCACGAACCGCCTCACAGGCCGCGCGCCACCACGCATCCGGGCTTTGCGTCGCCCAGCCCGCATGGGGATAGTGAGTGGGATAGGGGCTGTCGACGATGGCAAGCACATCCCCCGCCACCGTTGAGATCAGCGCCCGCGCCCCGCCAGTGCCACAGTCGAGTCCGAGGATCAGATCTTGGGTCACATTGGTCATATCAGTGGTCATATCACTGCCCTGCCGTCCGCGCGCCGTGATGGCTTACGGCAATTGTGGCCACGATCAACCCGATCAAAAGCAGGACACCTTGGATGATCTGACGTTGGAAATCCGGCAATCCCAGCAAGGTCGCACCACTGAACAACACGCCGATAAACAGCGTGGCGGTGAGCGTGCCAAGGATATTGGGCTTGCCCACCCGCACCATCATGCCACCCAACAGAACCACGGTCAGCCCGTTGATCAGGAAAGGTCCGCCAATCATCGGTTGGCCCGAAGACAGGCTTGAGGCGAGCAAAACACCCGCGAGGGCAGAGCTTACACCAGAGAGCGCAAAGAGGATGATGGTGAGTTTCACCACTGGCACACCAACGGCGCGCACGGCCGCTTCGTTTTGCCCCAAAGCGTAAATATAGCGACCAAAGCTCAGCCGTTCTTGCACGAACCACGCCACGGCGGCGATCAAAAGCACCGGCACCACGATCATCGGCACAGCCCCGCCCAATGCAGGTTGCAACAGCGGTTCAAGCGGACCCGGATCGGCGATGCGGATCACCGTGCCCTTGCCCAGAGCCGCCGCGATGGAGGCGCATATTCCGGCGGTTGAAATGGTCACGATCAGTGCGGGCAAACGCATCGAGGCCACCAACCAGCCATTGATCAGCCCGACCAAAGCCCCCGCCATAAGCGCCACCACGATGGCCCCGCCCCAGCTCCAACCCTGCGCCAAAGCATAGGCACAGATCATGTTCGAAAGGGCTGCAACCTGCATGAAACTGACGTCGATCTTGCCCGAGGCGATGACCCATGTCAGCCCCAGCACCATTACCACCATGATGGAAAAGGATTTGAGCACGGTGGCGATATTGACCGCATCCAAAAGCTGAGGACGTTGACTGGCGATCCCCAAGGTGACGACGATCACCGCCACGACCAGCCACAGATCGGTGGTAAGCCGCGCGATCTTACGCCCACGCGGACGGCTTTGTGCGAATTTTACTGTTGAGGTCATGGTCATGCGTCGCTCCCTTTTGCGGTGGGTTTTGTGGGTTTTTGCGGCCAAAAGAGGAACCGAAGCGCCTCCAATGTGCCACGCGCACCGTCGGAAAAGGCAAGCACACCGATCAACAGGATCAAGCTGACCACACCGTCGCTGTAGTAGTAAGGCAGACCCATCAATGCGAAACCGTCGAGCAGCATGGTGATCAACAAGATCCCGCCAAAGCTCGCGATCACGGAGGTGCCGCCCATGATGGCCGCGCCCAAAAACACCCCGGCATAGGCAGGCATCATCAGATTGGCGCCTTTGTTGGTTTCGGCTGTGCCGGATTCGGCGAGGATCAGAAGGACCGCCAGCACGGTACACATGGCGCAAAGCACATAGGCCAAGGCGACAAAGCGGCGCGTGGCGATGCCGGAAAAATGCGCCGCCATCGGATTTTCACCCGTCGCGTAAAACGCAAGCCCGGTGCGGGTGCGGCTGAGCACAAACCACGCCAGCGCATAGATCGCCACCAAGAGCCACATCGACACCCCCAGCCCCATGAGCTTGGCATCATTGAGATCGGTAATGCCACTGGTGAAGAAGTTTTGAAAAATCGAGCGCCCGCCGGTGTAGATAAAGGCAAGCCCAGTGCCGATCGAGCCCACCGCAATGGTAGTCACAATATCGGGTAGACCAAAGCGACTGATCGCGATACCGGAAATGCCCCCGATCACAGCGCCCAGCGCCAGCCCGGCGAGGATCACCGACCAGAGCGGCCAGCCAGCGGCGATGAGCGCGCCCATCGACATGGCACAAAAGGCCGCGACACCCGCAATCGACAGATCAAATTTGCGCACGATCACCACGAAGGTCAGCCCAAGAGCGGCCAAGCCATTGGCGGCCATATGCCGGGCGATACCATTCAGGCTGACATAGCTGAGAAAGCGCGGTTCAAGCGCGCCAAAGATGGCGGCCACGATCAGGACCAGCGCAACAAACCCCAGCCCTCGCGTCGAATGACGCATACGGTCTTTCCAAGTTCTCATAGCGATCCCTCCCCCATGATCCCGGCCATCAACAAATCATCGCGCGAAAACACGCCGCTCTCGGGTTCGACTTGGCGGCCTTTGTGCAAAGCGATGGTCCGGTCCGCGACGCCATGCACCTCGTCACAATCGCTCGACACAACAATCACTGCCGCGCGTTCTGACAGTTCGCGCATCAGCCCATAAATTTTGGCGCGCGCGCTGATGTCGACGCCAACAGTGGGTTCAACGAAAATGTAGATATCCGCCTCGCTATAAAGCCCCTTGGCGAGTACGATCTTTTGTTGATTGCCGCCGGAAAAGCCCGACGCGGGCGTGTTCAAATGCGGCGGATGCAGCGCGACCTGATCGGTCAAACGTTGAATATCATTGCGCAATTGGCGGCTCTTCAGGCCCCAACGCCCGCCCGCCGCACGGCGCAGATTAGCCATCGGCACGTTGAACAGCGAATGCCGGCTCAACGCCAAGCCTTCGGTCCTGCGATCCCCCGGCACAAGGAAAATTCCGGCATCCAACGCCTCGCGCGGTTTGCGCAGGCTGACAGGCTTGCCGTGAATGCGGATCTCGCCCTGATCCGGGGGATCGACGCCAAAAATCGACTTGGCCAATTCGTCACAACCGGACCCGACCAGACCGAAAAGCCCCAAAATCTCGCCGCGATGGGCCGTGAAAGACACGTTTTCAAAGCCATGCGTCAGGCTCAGATCCCGCACCTCCAAAAAGACATCACCACGGGCATCTGGATCGGCTTTGGGCGGGAAAATATCGCCCACCGCCTCGCCCAGCATCAAATCGGCCAAGGACACGCCAGAGCTGCGCGCCTCTTCCACGCTCATCCGCGCGATACAGGCACCGCCGCGAAAGACCGAGAAACTGTCGGCGATGGCAAAGACCTCTTCGAGCTGATGGGTGATGTAGATGATCGCGATGCCCTGTGCGCGCAACTGATTCATCAGGGCAAACAGGTCCTCGCGCTCGACATCGGTCAGCGTCGAGGTCGGTTCGTCCAAAATAAGCACGCGGATGCCATCGACGGCGATCGCTTGCAGGATCGCGACGGCTTCGCGTTCAACGGCAGACATCTGGCCCACCTCTTGGCTCAGATCAATCGGCACGGCAAAGCGCGCCAAAAGCGCATCGGCGCGCGCCTCAAGTGCTTCGCGATCAATCCGGCCCATCAAACTGCGGGAGGCAGTTTCACGGCCAAGGAAAATATTGTCGAGGCCACTCATATCCGGCACCAGTTCCGGGTGCTGTTGAACGGTGGCAATTCCGGCACGGATCGCATCTTCGGGGGCGCGAAAATGAACATCCTCACCGCCGATGCGGATCGTGCCGCTGTCCTTCTGGAGCGCGCCAGACAAGATTTTGATAAAGGTCGATTTCCCCGCGCCGTTGATGCCCAAAAGCGCGTGCACTTCTCCGGGTTCAAGGCGAAAATCGACGTTGCGCAGGGCCTGAACAGGGCCAAAACGCTTACAGACATCCGAGGCGGTCAGAACGGGCGCACCCATGATCTCAACTCCTGTGATAAGCGGAAATGTGAGGGGAGGACAAAACCATCCACCCTCCCCCCGAATGGAAAGGGTCTTAGAGCGCGCGGCTCCAACCCATTTTTTCCGCTTCGCCCGGCACGTCAAAATTGTCCGGGATACCGTCTTGCAGCATGTCTTTGGTGACCGCGTAGGTCGGGGTCGAGATCAGGCGCGGCGTGTTGCGCCCGGCCAAAAGTTCATGCGCGTAGAACACATCGAGATAGGCCATCTCATAAAAGCTCTGCGCCATGGACAGTTTCAAAGGCGTGTCGGCTGCGATGTAGTTGAACGCCTGAGAGCCGCCATCAATCCCGGTCAGGATCAGATCATTGCGCCCAGCCGCGCGCGCGGCCAAAGTGCCCTCAACGGCCGCGCCATCCCAAGCACACCAGATCGCATCGACATCCGGGTGGGAGGTGAGGATGTTATCAACGGCCTGACGCGGCGAGACATTGCCCGCCAAGGCAAAGGCCCATTCGGTGACGATTTCGACCTCTGGGTAACGGCGCAAGGTCCATTCCATCCCCAAGGTGCGCTGATCCCAGCTTTCGTTTTGCGGCAGCATGACGCGGGCAATTTTGCCTTTTCCGTTCAGGGCCTTACAGATGTATTCACAAGAATACTGGCCCATGCCAAAGTTGTTCGACATGGCGGTTGTGGTGACGATGGCACCGGGCACGGCGCTGTCGGCACAAAACACCGGAATGCCAGCGGCAATGGCGCGCTCAACCGCGGGGGCGATGGCGACAGCATCGGCGGGGGTGATAAACAAGGCCTCGGGCTTTGTCGCCACAAGCGAATCGATCTGATCGGACTGGACGCGCGCATCAAAGCCCGCATCGGTCATGGTCAGCTCGCCGCCGAGTTCCGCCACGGCCGCGTTAAAACCGTCTTGCAGGTGACGACCGGAATCGTAGGTCGTCCAGCCAAGCGATGCCGCGAATTTCCGGCCGGCGGCCTGAGCGCGCATCTCTTTCGGCCAAAGGGCGACACTGGCCGCGACCGCTGCGGTCCCGGCCATGAACATCCGGCGGTTCAATCCGCCTTGGGTCATTTCCTCAGTCATTGTTCTTTCCTCCACTGTTTTACCGCCCTGTTTGGGTCGGCTTTTGTTGCCCCATGGCCCCCTCCTCAGGGTGCATGGGCCAGATTTCAGCAGCTCGCGACCGCGCCCTTCCAGCGATCAAAAGCCTCTGTATAACTGTCCAGACATGCGGGTTCTGGTCCGATGGAACCCTTCAGTTCGGGGCGACGCAGCACCGAGGCCGGGACCGCATTGGTCGCCGCGATCATGCCCAACCGGGCCGCGCCATATGCCGCGCCAAGCGCGCTGCCACGCGGGATGTCCAATTCAAGGTCAAGCGTATTGGCCAGCATCGACAGCCACAGGTCCGATTGCGACCCGCCGCCAATGGCCAGCAACCGACGCAATTCGGTCCCACTGGCGCGAAACGCATCGGCACATTCGCGGATGGCAAAGGCCACGCCCTGCATCACCGCCTGTGTCATCGCCGCATCATCATGTTGATGCGCCAGTCCAAAGAACCCGCCACGGATTTTGGCATCAGAGCGCGGCGACCAGCAGCCATCGAGAAAGGGCACAAAGGTCAGATCCGTGGCCGGACGTGGCGTATGGCCCAAGGCCTGGACCAATTCCGCCGGGCTGGCTTTGAGCCGGGCGGACAGCCAGGTCAGGCAAGAGGTGGCCGAAAGCACCACCGACATTTGATGCCAACGATCAGGCACGGCATGGCACAGCGATTCAATGGCGTGATCTCCGGCCAATCTGGGCGTGTCATTGGCAACGAACAGCACGCCGGATGTGCCCAAGGACACAGTGCCATCGCCATCTTCGATCACACCAGTGCCACAGGCACCACAGGCATTATCACCACCGCCACCC
Source organism: Roseobacter sp. TSBP12 (assembly GCF_009129705.1). Taxonomy (NCBI): domain Bacteria; kingdom Pseudomonadati; phylum Pseudomonadota; class Alphaproteobacteria; order Rhodobacterales; family Roseobacteraceae; genus Roseobacter; species Roseobacter sp. TSBP12. Next base: position 10,297 of record NZ_PYIB01000026.1, on the reverse strand, counting down.
GCCACAACCGGGCAACGCACCATGCCCCAACGCGCCGCAAGTTCTGAGCGCAACCGCCCGGACACGGCGGTGCCTTCGACCAGTCGCGGCATCTGGCGTTGATCCAAACCGCAGGCCACCAGCATCGTATCGGACCAATCGCGTGTGTGCAGATCGACCCACATCGTGCCGCTCGCATCGGCCAGATCGCTGACCTTTTCACCGGTCAGCAACAGCCGCACATAATCTTTCGGCAATAACACGGTACGGATGGCTTTATAGGTTTCCGGCTCATGACGGCGCAGCCACAGGAGTTTGGTCGCGGTCACACCCGGCGTCGGCTTGCGTCCGACATGATGCATCAGCTCCGGCACCGCCTCGGACAGCTCCTCACATTCAGGGGTGCTGCGCGTGTCGTTCCAAAGGATCGCCGGGCGCAGCGGTTTGTCCGCGTCATCCAGAACGGTGGCCCCATACATCTGACCCGACAGGCCGATGCCTTCGACCGCCGCCATGGCTGTGCCATGATTGGCGCGCAAGGTATCAAGTGCTTCGCCCACCGCATCCCACCATAAGGCGGGGTCTTGTTCGGACCATCCAGGGCGTGCGCGCGTCACCTCAAGTGGCCGCGAGGACGCCTCGGCAACCAATTGTTGGTCCGCATCCATCAGGATACACTTTACCCCGGACGTTCCGAGATCTATGCCCAGAAACATCGGCTTCTCCTCCCTAATTTCACCGCCTCCTCAAGCGGCTATGCGTGCGACGCCTGCGCCACGGGTTCCTCTTCCCGTGTGAGCTTGTGCTCAGGCGCTTTGCCGTGTCGTCGTCTGCGCCCCTTCCATGTAGTGTGCGATGGCGTCAATTTGCGACGGGCTTAACCGCAGCCCTAACTTGCTACGATGAAACAGAATATCCTGCGCCGTATGGGCCCATTCGTGGTGGCGCATGTAGTCGATTTCGCACGCCGTCAAACCGGCGCCAAAATCAGTCCCCAGATCGGATCGTTTTTTTGCCAGACCCAGCATATTCGGCGCGCGGGTGCCGTAAAACCGAACCAACCGCCGCGCTTCGTTTATTGAGAGAAAGCCATAGCGAGACTGTAGTTTTCGAACCTCCGCCTCAAACGCCGGGGGATCGAACTCCCCGCCCGGCAGTGATGTTGTTCCAGTCCAGCCGGGCGCAAGTTTTGCACCGTTTTGCGGGGCCTTCAAACAGGAGTCGATCCTTTCCATGGCTGATTCTGCAAGCCGTCTATAAGTCGTGATTTTCCCGCCAAAGACCGACAGAATCGGGGCTTTTTCGCTGGTGTCGACTTCCAGAACATAGTCCCGCGTTGCCTTTTGCGCGTCTGAACTGCCGTCATCATAAAGCGGGCGCACGCCGCTATAGGTCCAGACCACATCGCTGACCGAGACCGGACGTTTGAAATACCCGGACACAAGTTTGCACAGATACGAAATCTCTTCCGATGAGGCGGCCACATCGGCGGGATCACCGGGATAGTCGCGATCCGTGGTGCCGATCAGCGTGAATTTTTCCTCATAGGGGATGGTGAACACGATCCGGCCATCATCATTTTGAAAGATGAAACAGCGGTCGTGATCATAGAGTTTCGGAACCACGATATGCGAACCCTGGACCTGACGCACCCGGCCTTTGGGCGGGCGCTGCGCAACGGTGCGAGCCACGTCATTGGCCCAAGGTCCGGCGGCATTGATCACCATGCGCGCGCGGATCACCTCGTCTCGCCCCGTGTCCAGATCGCGGGTGGTCACGGTCCAGCCACCTTCGGGATGGGGTTTGGCGCTTGTGCAGCGATGGCGGGCACGAATGGTGGCACCGCGTTCCTCGGCATCAATCGCATTGAGAATGACCAAGCGATTGTCCTCGACCCAGCAATCGGAATACTCGAACCCGAGTTTCAAATCCGCCCGCAGGCCCGCGCCAATCGGTCCGGTTTTCAAATTGACCCGCGCGGTGCCCGGCAAGAGTTTGCGCCCGCCCAAATGATCATAAATGAACAGGCCAAGGCGCAAGAGCCACGCCGGACGCATGCCTTTGGAATGCGGCAAGACAAAGCGCAGCGGGCGCACGATATGGGGTGCGATGTTCCACAAGACTTCGCGTTCGATCAACGCCTCACGTACCAGTCGGAATTCGTAATGCTCCAAATAGCGCAAGCCGCCGTGCAACAGCTTGGTTGAGGAGGACGAGGTGGCCCCGCCCATATCGCCCTGTTCGCACAGATAGGTGGAGTAGCCCCGCCCAACCGCATCGCGCGCAATGCCACAGCCGTTGATGCCGCCGCCGATGATGGCAAGATCGTAAAGGTGATCAGACGCGCGATCAGACATGAGCCGCCTCCCGCGCCGGGACGGGGCGCGCGCTCAGGATGCGTTCGGCAATCTCGACAAAGCCCGCGCCGCCCTCGGACGGGGCGACAAAGGCCGGGGGGGCAAAGCTGCCCGGTTCAAAATCACGCACATTGGCGACACCGCAGGAATTTGGGAAAAACTCAAACATCGGGCCGTCATTCGGACTGTCACCCGCAAAAATGATGCGCGCACGGTCCGCGTCCAGATCCATCCCAAGGATGTCCTTGGCAAAGAGGCGGCTCATTGACAGTTTATCGTAATTGCCAAACCAGCCGTTCACATGGATCGAGGACAGTTTGGCAACCGCCCCGGCCTCTTTGAACATGTCGAGGATCAGTTGCACCTGATCGTCCGGCAATGCGGGCACATCTTCGCAGAAATCAATCGCCAGATCGGCTTCGCGATAGAGTTGGTCCGAGGCGATCCCAGCACCGGGCACTTTGGCCAAAATATCCTGACGCAACACATCAAGGCGGAATCGGTTTTTACGTCGCTCTTCTGCCGTGGCAAAAAACTTTTGCCGCATCACCCGTTTTTCGCGGTCATAGGAAAAATAGAACGCACCGTTTTCGCCCACGATCCCGGCCACGGGCCAAAGCCGCGCGATCATATCGCACCACCCGGCGGGGCGTCCGGTGATCGGCACCACGGCAAGCCCCGCATCGGCCAACCGTTCCAAAGCGGCATAGGCGGCGGCGGGCAATTGGCCGTCCGTCGTCAGCGTGTCGTCAATGTCGGTCAAAACCGCCACACAATTGGCCAGTTGGCCGTCGTCAAGTTCACTCAGCGGACGCATCAGACCCACTCCTCAATAAAACTGTCCAGAATGCCCATGTCATCGGCGAGATCGAGCATGGAGTAGCGGTCGCGCATCTCGCGGCAATGGCGCAGGGCGTCGATATAAAGGCCGCGTTCAAGGCCGATTTCGTCATAGGTGGCCCCGCCGCCAGAGGCGCGCAGATGTCGCGCCATGTCGTCCGGGGCCAGCATCATCGCGCGCAATGTTGTGCGCAGCTCAGGCCAGATTTCGGCCAATTGACGGTTGAAGGTCTCTGTGGCCTGCACATCCATCGCTTTGGCGCGGGAGGCCTTGAGACAATCCTCGACCGCCGCCGCCGGATAGCGCGCGCGGATCGCGGCCTCATCGGGTTGCCAGCCGCGAATGCGCGGGGCCTCCTCCAGTGAGAGGATGTGATCTTGCAGCCGTGCCATGGTGATGGAGGCCACGCCGACCTGTTGGCCATGAACGGTGCCGGGGTGGCGGTCACCGGCAAAACTGTCGATCCAATGGGAAATCTGATGTTCGCCCATCGAACCGGGATGGCTCATGCCAACCACGGCGATGCCAAGCCCACCAAGGGTCAAAAGCCGTTGCAGATAGCCAATCGCATCATGCTCGCCCAGCCCCAAATCGGCGGAACGGCGCAGCACTTCGGCCTCATCGTCTTCTTGCAAAAGATAGGGCGCGGTCGCGTAGCGCGTGCCCAGCATCACATGGGAAAAATACCAATCGACCTGCGCCGTGGGCCGACACAAGGAGTCGCCCAAGCCCGCGCCGATCAAATATTGCGGCGCCTTTGAGGACACGTCGATGTCGATAAAAACGCCCTTGGCCGCATGCGCTTTTTGGGTGGTTTTGAGACCGGAATCGAGGGTGATCGACGCGGTCGATGAGGTGTAGCCATTCATCGAAGGTGCCGTGCCGAACACACTATAGGCGCGCCCATCGAGATAGGTGGCGTATTTGCACAGATCGTTGATCGTACCAGACCCGACCGCAATCAACGCGTCATGATTGCGGGTCAGTTTTTGCAGATCGCGCACCTGCCCTTCGTCGGCATGTGGATGATCTAAAACGATGATCTCTGCCTTGCCCTGCATGTTGCGCACAATGTCTGCGCCCATCACTTGGGCCGTGTCCGCATCACACACCACCGCATAGCTTTGCGCCGGCATCACCGCGTTCACCATGTCGCGGGCGGCGTCGGCAAAGCCGTCTCCGATCTCGATGTGGTTGAAAGGAACATCAACGGCCAGCCCCGTGTCGGGATCGCACCACCTGCCCTGAGTGACCTCGGTGATGAGGGCATTCCAGTCAGATGTCGCGCGCTCTTTGATTGAAAGCGGCATGGTCATTTGCTCCTCCCTCGCAAGTTTTCACTTGATTTGAAAATTGCCAGATAGTTGTGTCATATGTCAATAACATTATTCAGATCGATGTGACATATGTCAAAGCGCTTGATTTCCAGTGGTTTCAGGTTGATTGTCAGGCTGAATTTCGTAAAAGCACTATTTTAAGGAGAGCACATGCCGGGCAAACGCGACAAAGCCGACGACGACTCACGCCACGCCACACGGCGCGCCGTGCCATCGCGGTTTGGCATGGATGAAGTGCTTTGGGCGGCGTGGCTCTATTATGAAGAAGGTCAAAAGCAGGACAAAATCGCCGACCAGTTGGGGATTTCACGCGCCTCTGTGTTTAACCTGCTGCAAAAGGCGCGCGATGAGGGAATCGTCAATATCTCCATCGACCCCTCGCGCATCGCGCGGGCGGATGTAGCGCTTGAACTCTGTGAATTGAGCGGCTTGTCGGAATGCTATGTGCTACCCACGCCGCAAGACCCCGCCACATTGGCCAATGAAATAAGCCATCTGGGAGCGCGGGTCCTAGAAGCGCGACTGCATGCCGATGATACGATTGGCGTCGCTTGGGGTCGCACCGTGCTGTCGCTGTCAGAACATCTGACGAGTGTGCGCCACCCCAACATCACAGTCGCACAAATCACCGGCAGTGCCGTCGCGACCTTTGATTTTTCACCCGTCCTGTGCACCACAAATATTGCAGATCGCCTATCTGCACGCTGTGTGAACCTTCACGCACCGGGGGTTGTGTCCACAGCTCAGGTCAAAGACATTTTGTTAAACGAGCCCGAAATCCGCAATCACTTTACGCTGTTGCAACAATGCACAAAGATCATCTTTGGCGTGACGCAACTGGTTGGCGAAACGCTCTTGGAGCAAAGCGGTTTCATGTCCGACGCTGCCTTACAGGTCTACCGCGACCTTGGCGCTGTGGGCTTTGCTGCCGGGTATTTCTTTGATGCTGAGGGCCAAATTGTGCGTAGTGAATTCGACGAGCGCCATATCACGATGGCGCTGGATGATTTGCTCAACGTACCCGAACGGATTTGCATTGGCGGCGCGCCGCAAAAAGTTGGCGCGATTTATGGGATGTTGCAGGCACGAATAGCCAATGTACTGGTCACGGATGAGACCACAGCGCAAAGCCTGATTGACCACTATAAGCAGCGCACCTGAGATCAGGAACGGCGTTCGTTACCTTGGGACCGCGCGCAAGGCGAGAGTGCCAACCGTTTCACTGATCCATTGGCGCGATTGGACGAGGTTTCGGCTGCCTCGTTCGACCCAGAACAGATTGCGGAAGCGGATTTGGCCATTGCGGCAGGTTTCGTAAAAAAGATCCGTGTCGGCAGTATAGGGTCCCAGATCGACATCGGCCTGCCTTTGACGTTCAACTTCGCAGCGGAAGGCCAGAGTTTCGGCCTGGCTCTCGCCATTGAGCAATGTGACAAAACGTTCGGTGACCCCGCTACGCCCGGCTTTCAGCGCAGCAAGGGTCTGTGAGGGATCGCCCGCAAGCTGATCCCCCCCCATGCCGCGGGTGGCAATGATCATGCCATTCTTCATGCCAAGCGATAGCTTATCGAGGGAAATCCAGGTTTCCTCACCTTTGGCATTCGTGGTTTGACGCACAAAGATCGTATAGGCCTGTTTTTTGGCTTCGAGCGACACAAGGTAAGTGGGCGCGCCAGCTTGTTCGTAGGCGAGAAAGGTCGGATCAGGCACGACTTCGCCCTGCCCGCTCACGAGTTCTTTCAAAAGGTTGGATTTTTCGGCATCCGACGAACAGGCGCTCAAACTAGCAACGAGCGCGAACATGAAACCAAGTGGGCGCAAGACAGTCATACAGGTCATCTCCAGAATTTCCCCCAACGGTCTTCCAACTCACTTGTATGGCTGTTTCTCACAACATCATAAAGCCGGTTGCGCACATCAAGCCGCGCGCCACCATCACGGACGACAGGACGAATGGTCGTTCCATAGCCGCCTTGGGTCGCGGCCCCGGTCAGCCAATCAACAGGAACGGAGAAGCGGATGCCCTTGTCAAAGGAGCCTTCACCGAAGTCGTCAAAGGACACATCGGTGAGCGTAAAAAACGCCCCTACACGGAAACCATTGTCAAATTCGCGATCCACAGAGAAGGTCGCGCCATAGTCACCCGCAAGATAGCGCCCGACATCCAACTGACCGAGATAGCCACGGCCAAAATCGTAATAGGCAGAGGCGTGACCTGTCACGATGTCATAGTCTTGAAAGCCAAACATTTGGTCGAAATCACGTTTTTTAACGTAGTTGAGTTCGGCACCAAGGGCCAGCGGACCATTGACGGGTTTCCAAAGCACTTCGCCGGAGACACCCCCGTACATTGTCTCAAGATACCCAACCGTGGCACGGCCATAAAGATTTTTACCGGGACGAAAGAAATACTCAGCCGTCAGATATTTGATCTCCAAATCCGATTGCTTGGCATATTCCGCACTGTCGGTGCGAACATGTGGCAAAACGGAATTTGAGGGGCGTGTGCTGGTATCAAGGTTTCCAGCGACCGGCTGACGTACCGCCGCCGAAAAGACAAGCCCGCGCGCGGGTTCTAACGAGGCCGCAGCTTGGACGCCAAAATCGGCGCGCACGGGGTTGTCCGGGTCAAAAAGGGAGGGATCAAGATAGGGCGTGATCCGCCAGTTGAATTTGGGGTAAATGCCCGCAATTGGGGCCGCTTCGCTGTGGGCGGCATCTTCAAAATCCGCGCGGGCAAAGCTGCGCCAGCTGCCGTCCAGATCGTATTCAAGTGATTCGAGGTCGCTGCGGCGCAGGGTTGTGCGTGAGGTTGTGACCCCATTTGCCATCGCTTCCAAACGGAACGTGGTGATGTCAGCCGGCAATTGGTTTGCCAAAACACGCGCGGCCCGGCCAAGCGCCTGTGCTTCTGCCGGGTAGCGACCATTGACGAAACGCACCGTGGCTGTGTCGCCCTCTATTGTGATGCCTTCGAGCGTGAGGCCCTGATCTTTGAGAGCCATGGACAGAGAGCTGTCTTTTTGGCGGACACTGTTCGCATCCCATGACAACGCCGCTTGGGTTTGACGTGGCATAAGAGTTGGCGGGGCCTCTTCGATGCCGCTCGGAAACTTGGGCTTTTGCGGGGTGATCGGAATAGACCCCATGATACCGATTTCTGAGCCGTGAAGGGCATAGACGGACACTTCAGCCCCATTTTTAAACCCGTAGGAGAGGGCAGCATTGAACGGGGTTTTGTGGTCAAACCCAATCCGGTCTGACTCAGCCTCGTAAGCGTCGGAGGAATATTCGGCTTTGAGCGTTAAGCGATCGTTGACCTGATATGCTACGCCGCCGAACAAAGCCGCATCACCACGAAACCACTGATCCGTTTCCAGCCTGCCAACTTCAGAAATGTTTGTTGGCCCGTCTCCGCGTGTTTCAAATGCATCGCTTAAAATGGACAAGGGGTTTGTAAAGCCGCCATAACTTCCAAGGCGGCCCCACCCTATACCACCCGTCAGTGCAAGACGGTCATCCATGAAGTGCTTGGTTGCTGCGACATACTCTGACCCGTAAAGGCCCGTCCCGCCAAAGTCGCGCAAACCGACAACAACCGATGGGCGCAGATTGGATTCTTCCATAAGCAAGTAGCCGAAATCAAAACTACGATCATAGCGATTGCGGCTGCCCGCATCAAATTTATCAAGTATTGAGTAGCGAAAGCTTCCGAACATCCGCGGTGAGATTTGAAAGGACAGCGTGTATTTTTGCGCATCATTAAAGTAAGAGGTCGTAACGCTCAATTGTCCGTCGGGAAAAACCTCGCCGGTGGGCATGTCTATCAGCCTGGAGTGCCATATGTGGAGATCGGAAATTTCAGGTCTGCAGCTTCGGCCCCAGAGGCACTCAGAAGAAGACTTGCAATAACCACCTGACGCATGTGTTGGCCCACTATACTCAACCTCTCATCATTTCTATCGGAATATAGCTGACGCTGCCCCGTGTAGAAGGAAGAGATTCTGTATGAGCAAAAAAATAGTTCATTGTGATCTTCGCGCACTCATTTCGAGGTAAAAATGTGCAAACGCCTTTAATCGCGTAGTGCCAACGGGTTTTCTGGGCTTATTCGTGGTAAGTACTTGCAAATGGTTTGGTACCGAAGAAAAGAGTCTGAATAGCTGATCTGGTGTGCATCACCATATTATACATGAGCCGCAGCTCATGTATCACTCACACGCGTTAGAGAGGATGACATCATCTGTCACATTGGTTGACTATTATTGTTGAGATGGCGAGAATCATTAAGCCTTGTGCCACACTAAATTCACTGGAGAAAACTGCGTGATAAAAGCAACTTCCCTCACAGATGTCCTGCGCATTACGCCGCCTCGCTTTGGGGATCACCGCGGATTTTTTTCGGAAAGTTGGAACAAGAAACGCTTGGCCGATGCTGGGTTCAGTCTGCCCGAATTTGTGCAGGACAATCATTCCCTCTCGCGCGAAGTCGGAACCGTGCGCGGCCTGCACTTTCAATCTCCGCCGCATGCGCAAGGCAAATTGGTGCGCTGTGGACGCGGTAAGATTTTTGATGTCGCGGTCGATATCCGCAAAGGCTCGCCGAGCTATGGCCAATGGTATGGCGAGGAATTGTCTTTGGACAATGGCGTTCAGCTTTGGATCCCCTCGGGCTTTCTCCACGGGTTCATGACCTTGGAGCCGGACAGCGAGATCGTTTATAAATGCACCGATTACTACGCGCCCGACTGCGATGGCGCGGTGAAGTGGGACAGCTGTGGGATTTCCTGGCCGATTGAAGAGATCACCCCCGTCATCTCCGAGAAAGATGATCAGGCGCAGAGTTTCGATGGGTTTGAAACGCCATTCGTATATGAGGCCACAGCATGAAAATTTTGATCACAGGCGGCGCCGGGTTCATCGGCTCTGCCGTTGTGCGTTTGGCCATTGCCCGTGGACATGAGGTGGTCAATGTCGATGCGCTGACCTATGCGGCCTGTCTCGACAATGTGGCCTCTGTTTCAGACAGCCCGCTCTATGCGTTTGAGCAAGTCGACATTCGAAATCGGGCTGGATTAGACACTGTTTTTGCCACGCACAAACCTGATGTGGTGATGCATTTGGCCGCCGAAAGCCATGTCGACCGCTCGATCGACGGGCCGGGTGATTTCATCGAAACCAACATCTCAGGCACCTTCAACATGCTTGAGGCGGCGCGCAAATATTGGGTAGAGGCGGGCAAACCGGAGGGCTTTCGGTTCCACCATATCTCCACCGACGAAGTCTTTGGCTCTCTGCCAAACGACCGCTCGGTGATGTTCACCGAAGAAACCCCCTACGACCCGCGTTCGCCCTATTCCGCCTCGAAAGCCAGTTCCGATCATCTGGTGCGCGCATGGCACGAAACCTACGGGCTGCCGGTGGTTTTGACGAATTGCTCAAACAATTATGGCCCATTCCACTTCCCGGAAAAACTGGTCCCGGTGATCATCCTCAACGCCCTCGCTGGCAAAGATCTTCCGATTTATGGCGATGGCTCGAACATCCGCGATTGGCTTTATGTGGAAGACCACGCCGATGCGCTGTTGCTGGTCGTTGAAAAAGGCGCGTTGGGCCGCAGCTACAATATTGGCGGTGAGAATGAGCGCAGCAATCTTGAACTGGTCAAAAGCCTTTGCGCCATTCTGGACGAAAAAAGACCCAAATCCAGCGGAAGCTATGCCGATCAGATCACCTTTGTGACCGACCGTCCCGGCCATGATGCGCGTTATGCGATTGATCCC